>JAEWQZ010000425.1 GCA_023460255.1 Actinomycetes bacterium | reverse complement strand
AGGCCGAGCGAGCCGAAGCCCTGCGCGACCGTGTCGGACTGGACGTCGCCGTCGTAGTTCTTGCACGCCCAGACGTAGCCGCCCTCCCACTTCATGGCCGCGGCGACCATGTCGTCGATGAGGCGGTGCTCGTAGGTGATGCCGGCAGCCTCGAACGCCGCCTTGTACTCGGTCTCGTAGACGTCGGCGAAGATGTCCTTGAAGGCGCCGTCGTAGGCCTTGAGGATCGTGTTCTTGGTCGACAGGTAGACCGGGTAGCCGCGCTGGAGGCCGTAGGCGAACGACGCGCGGGCGAAGTCGCGGATGGACTTCGTGAAGTTGTACATGCCCATCGCCACGCCCCCCTCCTCGGGGAAGCGGATGACCTCGTGCTGGATCGGCTCCGAGCCGTCCTCGGGCGTGAAGGTCAGCGCGAGGGTGCCGGGCCGGTCGACCTTGAAGTTGGTGGCGCGGTACTGGTCGCCGAACGCGTGGCGGCCGATGACGATCGGCTTCGTCCAGCCCGGGACCAGCCGCGGGATCGTCGAGATGATGATCGGCTCACGGAAGACCACGCCGCCGAGGATGTTGCGGATGGTCCCGTTGGGGGACAGCCACATCTTCTTCAGGCCGAACTCGGCGACGCGCGCCTCGTCGGGGGTGATCGTCGCGCACTTCACGCCGACGCCGTGCTCCTTGATGGCGTTCGCGGCGTCGATCGTCACCTGGTCGTCGGTCGCGTCCCGGTGCTGGATCGACAGGTCGTAGTAGCGCAGGTCGACGTCGAGGTACGGGTGGATGAGGCGGTCCTTGATGGCCTGCCAGATGATCCGTGTCATCTCGTCGCCGTCGAGCTCGACGACCGGTCCGGCCACCTTGATCTTCGCCATGCGTTCTGCTCCCTGGTGTGCTCGCGCGTGGGCGCGCCGGACGCCCCGGGCAAGATTACTCGACGTCGAGAGATCCCCACGACCCGGCGCGAGCCGCACGACGCGCCCCGCGACGCGCCTGCATATCGGCTGCACAGGGACCGCACAGGGACCGGACGCCGCCGACCGGTGCCCGGGACCGGCCGCGGTGGCATGATCGGGCCGTTCATCCACCGCAGACAAAAGGGGCACCCATGTCCACCGCACCCGAGTCGGCCCTCGCGCCGCCGCCCGGCACGGCCGTCGAGCCGCACCTCCTCGGCGAGGCAGGCGTCACCGAGGCTCCGCAGGTCAGCCTCCTGGCCCGCTTCGGCGCCGAGGTGCTCGGCACCTTCGCGCTGGTCCTCACGATCCTCGGCGCCGCGCTCTACGCGCCCATCACCGGGCTCGGCCTGCTCGGCGTCGGGCTCGCCACGGCCATCGTGCTCGCCGGGCTCATCGCCGGCTTCGGGCACGTCTCCGGTGGGCACTTCAACCCCGCCGTGAGCCTGGGCGCGGCGCTCGCCGGGCGCCTGCCCTTCCTCGACATGATCGCCTACTGGGTCGCCCAGGTCGTCGGGGCCGTGCTCGCCGCCCTCGTGCTCTTCGTCACGATGGCCAAGGGCCTCGCCCCGATCCTCACGGGTACCGAGGGTGCGAGCGACCGCGACTTCTTCGCGACCGTCGCCAACGGCTGGGGCGAGCAGTCCCCGGTGTTCGCCCAGCTCGAGGCGTACACCACGCAGGCCGGCATCGACGCGATCATGACCGACGTGCGCACGGCCCTCGTGCTCGAGGCCGTCGCCACCGCCGTGTTCGTCGCCGTGATCCTCGGGGTGACCGGCCGCAAGGCCGCCGCCGCGACGGCGCCGTTCGCCATCGGCGGCACGCTCGGCGCGATGATCATCGTCACCGGCCTGGCGACGAACGCCGGGCTCAACCCGGCGCGCTCGACCGCCGCGGCGATCTTCGCCGGCGGTGAGAGCCTCGGCCAGCTCTGGCTGTTCTGGGTCGCCCCGCTGCTCGGCGCCGCGATCGTCGGGCTCTTCGTGGTGGCGTTCTCGCCCGCCCCGCCCGAGCCGTACGTCGCCGAGGCCGTCAGCGACCAGGACGACTACGACGACGAGGACGACGACGAGGTCGTCGAGGCAGACGAGGAGGTCGTCGTGACCGACGAGGAGGTCGTCGAGGAAGACGAGGACGACACCCGCTCCTGAGGAGCGCCTGAGCGAGGCCCACCCCCGGTGTCGCCGCCGACGCCGGGGGTGGCCGCCAGCACCGCGATGGTCGCGGCCAGCGCCACCAGGACCGCCGCGTCCTGCCAGGTCGAGCGGACGGCGACCCCCTCGGGACGGCGACCGCGACCGACGACCCGGGCCACCCCGGCGACGGCGAGCGTGAGGCTGAGGAGCACCAGGCCCTCGAACGCCCCGACGACGGCCGCCACCACGACGGCGACCGCGAGGGCGGCCACGACCAGCCACAACGCCGGTGCCCGGTGGCGTTCCTCCTCGGTCACCGTTCCTCCTCGGTCACGGCGGCCAGGCTACCGTGGGCCGCGTGGCGACCGACGGCACCGCTCCAGCGCCCCGGTCCGTCGTCGTCGTGGGCGCCGGGCTGGCCGGCGCGGCCGCCGTCGGCGCGTTGCGCGAGGCCGGCTTCGACGGGCACCTGACGGTGCTCGGCGCGGAGGGCGTGCCCCCCTACGACCGGCCGCCGCTGTCCAAGGAGCTGCTCACCCGCCGCGCGCCGGTGGGCCTCGCGGAGGACCTCGGCCTCACCCTGCCCGCCGACGACGTGCGGCTCGCCTCCCCCGCCACGGGCCTGGCCGTCTCGCGGGAGGGCGTGCGGGTGCACACGGCGCACGGGG
>JAEWQZ010000424.1 GCA_023460255.1 Actinomycetes bacterium | reverse complement strand
CCTCTCGGCCTACGTCCCGACGGCGCGCGCAGACGCCGCGGTGCGACCCGGCCGCGGCGTCGTCAGGCGCTGGCGGCCTCGCGGACCGGGGTGCGCGGGCGGGCTCCGTCGAGGGCGCGCAGCACGGGCCGACCGGAGTGCACGGACGGGACGGGGGTCCGGTTCAGCACATGGGTCACGTCCAGGTGGAAGCCCTGGAACAGGTCGAACCCGAGCTCGCGGCAGTGCGCCAGCTGCTCGGGCGTCTCGATCCGCTCGGCGACGAGGGTGGCGCCATGGCCGGCCGCGAGGTCGAGCAGCGCGGGTCCGCGCGCGGCCAGGTCGCGGTAGTCGACCTTGACGTAGTCGGCGTAGGGAAGCAGGGCGACCTGGCTGGTCAGGCCGACGAAGTCGTCGATGGCGATGCTGAAGCCCCGGCGGCGCAGCCGTACGACGCCGTCGAGCACGGCCGCGTCGGTCCGGACGGACTCGACGACCTCGAGCACGAGGCGATCCGGCTCCTCCGGGACGGGCAGCTCGCCCACCAGGAAGGCGCGGGTGACGTTGACGAAGACCCGGGCGCTCGCCGCGACGGAACGGACGCCGGCGGGGCCGAAGGTCGCCTGGAGCACGCGCAGCGTCGCGCGGTCCTGTGCAGGGGCGGGCCACAGATCCACCCGCAGGGCGTGCTCACGGCCGGCGCGGTAGAGGAACTCGTAGCCGTGGACCCCGCCGCACCGGTCGTGGATGGCCTGCCGGCCGACGAAGAGGTGGGCGCCCACCTGGGCGCGCGGGTGCGAGAACCCCCGGTCGACGGCGACGTCGTCGACCGCCAGCGCACTCACCACGGTGGATGAGAGGGCCCGGACGGCGGTCCATGACGCGGAACCGGGCCGCGGATCGCACGCGACGACGGCGCCACCCCGAGCGGGATGACGCCGTCGCGCGGGCACCGGCGGGCCGGCGCCGTGGGCTCAGAGGGCCGCGACCTGCTTGGCCAGGGCCGACTTGCGGTTCGCCGCCTGGTTGGCGTGGATGACGCCCTTGCTCACGGCCTTGTCGAGCTTGGTCGTCGCGGTGCGCAGTGCGGCGGACGCCGCCTCCTTGTCGCCGCTCGCGACGGCCTCGCGCACGCGCCTGACGTGCGTCTTGAGCTCGGACTTGACGGCCTTGTTCCGCAGCCGAGCCGCCTCGTTGGTGCGGATCCGCTTGATCTGGGACTTGATGTTCGCCACGTGTGGTCTCTCTGGTGTGTTCGCCGGAGCGAGCTGACAGGTCGAGTGAGGGCGTCGCCAGGAGCTGGGACAGGGCCGTGTGGGGTCGACCGCGAGCAGAACCGGGCCTGTGGCCGCCGACCTGGGCGGACACGCGGGCACCTACGTTACCAGCCGCGCTCCCGCGCCAGCGAACCCGCAACCTGGTCGAACCGCTCCCGGTCCAGGACCGCCCCCTCGCGACGGATCCCGTCGGGCCGGACCCGCAGGACCCGGTCCAGGCGCACCTCGCTCGGCCGACGTCGCGCGTCCCATGGTCCGCTCCCGATGTCGAGCCACGTCTCGCCCTTCCGGCCCGGCTGCGCGTCGTGGTCACGGCTCGTCAGCATGAGGGCGAGCAACCAGGGGCCGTCGTGGCCGACCACCAGGACCGGACGGTCCTTGCCGCGGGTGTGGTCCTCCTCGTACGGGACCCAGGTCCAGACGATCTCGCCGGGATCGGCCTCACCATCGAGGTCGGGTGCGTAGACGGGGCGGACGACGCCCGCGAAGTCGCCCGGGTAGTCGTCGGCGGGATCCCGTCGGCCTCCGTCACCGCGGTACCCCGTGCCACCGCGGGGTCCTTCTGCGCGGACGGCTCGGGCGAGGGCGCGCCCGAGGTTGCGGGCGAGGCGGGCAGCTGGCACGCCCGTCAGGGTACGCGGCCGGCCATCCCCCTCCGCGGGCCGGCGCGCACACGGCGCCGGCCCGCGGACGCGGACCGGTGCCTAGTCGTCGAGGACGAACGTGACCTCGAGCATGACCTGGTACGCGACGATCTTGCCCTCCCTGATCTCCACCTTCTGGTCCTTCACCCAGGCGCCGGACACGTTGCGCAGCGTCTGCGTCGCACGGGCGATGCCCGTGTCGATGGCGTCCTCGAAGCTCGTCTCGGAGCGGACGCTCAGCTGGGTGATCTTGGCCACGGTCGACGACGACATGCGGTACCTCCCGATGGACACCTGCGGCCGCGGACGCGGGCCGCGCCCCCAGCCTCTGGCGACCGCCGGGCCACCGCAAGAGGGACGGGGTCAGGGCGTCAGGCGCCGTCCCAGGACGTCGGCGAACAGTCCCGCGTCGCCCTCGATGGTCACCACGTCGGTGACCGCCCGGTCGGCGGGCTCCAGGCGGCCCCACAGCAGCAGCGCCAGGACCCTCGCCGGGCCGCTGGCCGCGATGCGGTCGGCCGTCGTGTCCGTCGGGCCCAGGACCCAGTGGTCGGGCGTGTCCGTCGCGGCGAGGTGGAGCGCTGCCGTCAGGGGGGCCATCCGGCCGAGCCGTGCCTGTCGTGGCTGGAGGACCGTGACGACCTCGTCGACCGTGTCCGCCCAGACGGCCGCCTCCGCGTCGACCGCCAGCCCCGACGCCGCGCGGACGTCCCACAGGTGCACGAGGGTCTCGTGCAGCTGCCTGCGGTGCCAGAAGGACGCGGGCCCGTTGCCCAGCAGCGTCCAGGACTCGGCGTCGGGACCCAGGCCCTGCAGCGTCGTCAGGAGCTCGGCGGCGCAGCGACCGTAGAGGTCGTCCAGGTCGAACGGGCCCCGACCGAGCGGTGTCTCCTGACGCCGACGGGCCTGGCCGGCCGCCCAGTGGTGGATGCGGGCCAGGTGCACGACGACGTCCCGCACCCGCCAGCGGCCGCACCATGGCACGCGCGTCGTCGGGTCGACCTCGCCGATCGTGGCCCGGAAGCGGTCCTGCGTCGCGGCCAGGAGCGCCAGGTGGTCGATCGGGTCGCGGGCCATGGGACGATGGTGCCGCGGCGGTCCGACACGGCGGGCCGGGCTCGCCGGACCGTGCCGGCAGAGTCGGCCCGGGGCGACGACGGCCACCCGCACAGCCCAGACAGCAACGACGAAGCCACCAGTGAGACCGGAGCCTCCCGCGTGACCCCGATCCCCGACGCCGCGGCGAGCGCGCAGGTGCAGCCCGCCGCCACACCGCCGCGGCTCCTGCGCAACTTCTGCATCATCGCGCACATCGACCACGGCAAGTCGACGCTCGCCGACAGGATGCTCCAGCTGACCGGCGTCGTCGACGAGCGCGCCATGCGCGAGCAGTACCTCGACCGGATGGACATCGAGCGCGAGCGCGGGATCACCATCAAGTCGCAGGCCGTGCGCATGACCTGGGCCGTCAAGGACCCCACTGTCGACGGCCCGCCGGTGCCGTACGCGCTGAACATGATCGACACCCCCGGGCACGTCGACTTCACGTACGAGGTCTCGCGCTCGCTCGCCGCGTGCGAGGGGGCGGTGCTGCTCGTCGACGCGGCGCAGGGCATCGAGGCGCAGACCCTCGCGAACCTCTACCTCGCGATGGAGAACGACCTCGCCATCATCCCGGTGCTGAACAAGATCGACCTGCCCGCCGCCCAGCCGGACAGGTACGCGGAGGAGATCGCGGGCCTCGTCGGCGGGGATCCGGGCGACGTCCTGCGGGTGTCCGGCAAGACGGGCGAGGGCGTCAGCGCCCTGCTCGACCGGATCGTGCGGGAGGTGCCGCCCCCGACGGGTGACCCCGACGCCGCAGCGCGCGCGATGATCTTCGACTCGGTGTACGACACGTACCGCGGCGTCGTCACGTACGTCCGTGTCATCGACGGCCGGCTCACCCACCGTGAGCGGATCGCGATGATGTCGACGAAGGCGACCCACGAGCTGCTCGAGATCGGCGTGATCTCCCCGGAGCCCGTGCCGACCAAGGGCCTCGGCGTCGGCGAGGTGGGGTACCTGATCACCGGGGTGAAGGACGTCCGACAGTCCAAGGTCGGCGACACGGTGACCGACGCGGTCCGGTCGGCGACGCACTCCCTGGCCGGCTACGCGGACCCCAAGCCGATGGTGTACTCGGGCCTGTACCCGATCGACGGCTCGGACTACCCGGTGCTGCGCGATGCCCTCGACAAGCTCAAGCTCAACGACGCCGCACTCGTCTACGAGCCGGAGACCTCCGTCGCCCTGGGCTTCGGCTTCCGTGTCGGCTTCCTCGGGCTGCTGCACCTGGAGATCGTGCGGGAGCGGCTCGAGCGCGAGTTCGACCTCGACCTCATCTCCACGGCGCCGAACGTCGTCTACGAGGTCACCATGGAGGACCGCACGGTGCTCACGGTGACCAACCCGAGCGAGTTCCCCGGGGGGCGGATCGCCGAGGTGCGCGAGCCGATCGTCCGGGCGACGATCCTCGCCCCGAGCGAGTTCATCGGCGCGATCATGGAGCTGTGCCAGGGGCGCCGCGGCGAGCTGCTCGGCATGGACTACCTCTCACCCGAGCGGGTCGAGCTGCGGTACACCCTGCCGCTGGCGGAGATCGTGTTCGACTTCTTCGATGCGCTGAAGTCGCGCACCCGGGGCTACGCGTCGCTGGACTACGAGCCCGCGGGGGAGCAGGCGGGGGACCTCGTCAAGGTCGACATCCTGCTCCAGGGCGAGCAGGTCGACGCGTTCAGCGCCATCGTGCACAAGGAGAAGGCGTACGCCTACGGCGTGGCGATGGCGAGCAAGCTCAAGACGCTCATCCCTCGGCAGCAGTTCGAGGTGCCGATCCAGGCCGCGGTCGGTGCGCGCGTGATCGCGCGGGAGAACGTCCGCGCGCTGCGCAAGGACGTGCTGGCCAAGTGCTACGGCGGCGACATCACGCGCAAGCGCAAGCTGCTGGAGAAGCAGAAGGAGGGCAAGAAGCGGATGAAGACCATCGGGCGGGTCGAGGTCCCGCAGGAGGCCTTCATCGCCGCGCTGTCCTCCGAGGCGACCGCCGACAAGGAGAAGGCCAAGAAGTAGCCGGCCCACCCCACCCGCCCCCGCCCAGGGGGCGGGAAGGCGGGGGGCGGGGATCAGGCCCCGACGTCGGCCAGCCGGGCCAGGTGATCGGCGCCCAGCTCGAGGGACAGCGCCGCGGCGGCCTCCTCGTACCGGCTCACCCGGGCGGTCCCCAGCAGGGGCACGACGCGCGGGCCGGTCTGGGCGAGCAGCCACGCCACCACGACCTGGCTCGGCTTCACGCCGAGGTCGGCGGCCACCTCGCGGACGGCGGCGAGCTGGGCCCGCTGGTGGTCGCCCGCGTAGTTGTCGCGCCACAGGTAGTGGGCCTCGCGCTCGTCGTCGGGCAGGTCGTAGATGCCCTTGAGCACCGGTGAGTAGGCGACGAGCATGAGGTCCGGGTGCTCGCGCAGGTAGTCGAGCTGCTCACCGTCGACGACCGACGCGCTGTCCAGCCCCGGTCGGGCGTGCAGGTACGAGTGCTCCTGCTGGAGGGCGACCGGCATGGGCCAGCCGTTCGCCGCGCACAGCTGCCGGATCCGCTCCAGCCGCCACGTACGCACGTTCGACCACCCGATGTGACGGACCTTTCCCTCGGCGACGAAGTCCGCCAGCGTCGACAGGGTCTCCTCCAGCGGCGTCGTGCGGTCGTCGACGTGCACGTAGTACAGGTCGATCCGGTCCGTCTGCAGGCGGCGGAGGCTGGCCTCCAGGGACTCCCGCAGCACCTGCCGGCCGGCGCCCACGAAGTTCGGCCGGGCGTAGCCCCAGTCCGGCTCGGTCGCCCCGTCCGGCCACGCGCGCGCCACGTCGCGGATGCGTGCGGTGCCCTTGGTCGACAAGAACACCGTGTCGCGGTTGCCCGTGCGGGCGAACCAGCGGCCGAGGAGCTCCTCGCTCTGCCCGCCGTCGGTGCCCTTGGCCCACCACCACGCGTAGCAGTCCGCGGTGTCGATGAACGTGCCGCCGTCCGCGACGAACCTGTCGAGCAGCGCCACCGACGACTCCTCGTCGGCGATCGTGCCCATCGGCATCGCCCCGAGGGCGATCCGGCTGACCTGCTCGCCGGTGGTGGCGAGCTCGATGGTCCTCATGCGTCGTTCTCCTTCGTGGGCGTTGTCAGCATCGCCCGGTAGATGTCGATCTTGCGATCGAGTGCACCCAGGTGGCGCTCCAGGAGCGCCAGCTGGGCCACGAGCCGGGTGCGGTGCTGGGAGAGCACCTCGACCCGCTCGGGGATCGTGTGGTCGCCCTGACGGGTCAGGTCGACGAAGCGCTGCATGTCACGGATCGACATGCCGGTCTGCCTCAGCAGCGTGAGGAAGACGACGGCGCCGATCTCGGGGTCGCCGTAGCGACGGTGCCCGCCGGCGCCGCGGGGGACGTCGGCGAGCAGGCCGATGCGCTCGTAGTAGCGCAGCGTGTGCGCCGAGACGCCGGTGCGCTCGGCGGCCTCCTCGATGGTGAGGGCCGGCCCGGCAGTGATCGACTCGGTGGTGATCGTCATGTCGCGACCGTAGAAGTTCGAGTGCACTCGAAGTCAACTGGTTCCGACCACAGGTTCCGGGTCGGGCTCACCGGGGTGCGACGATGGGGCGTGCCCACCGTTCCCGCCCCCGGTCGCGCCCGTGCGGGGTGCGGCCGGTGACCCCACCCGTCCTGCCCGACGGCGAGCCGGTGCCCGACGACGGCGCGCTGCCGGCCTGGGTGGGCTCCGCCGGGGCGGCCCCGGGGTTCGGTGTCTACGTGCACGTGCCGTTCTGCCGCGTGCGGTGCGGCTACTGCGACTTCACCACGTACACGGCCGCCGAGCTCGGGGGCGGGGCGAGCCAGGCGACGTACGCGGACACGGCCACCGCCGAGATCGCGCTGGCGCGACGTGTGCTGGGCGACGTCGCGCGGGGCGGACCGGTGTCCACCGTCTTCTTCGGGGGTGGCACGCCCACGATGCTGCCGTCCGCCGACCTCGCGCGACTCCTGCACGCGGTCGACGACGCCTGGGGGCTCGCCCCGGGTGCCGAGGTGACGACCGAGGCCAACCCGGACTCCGTCACGCCCGCGTCGCTGGTGGAGCTGGCCGCCGCCGGGTTCACGCGCGTGTCCTTCGGCGTCCAGTCGGTCGTGCCGCACGTGCTCGCGACGCTCGACCGGACCCACGACCCCGCCCGGGTGCCCGACGTCGTCGGCTGGGCGCGCGCGGCGGGGCTCGCCGTGTCGGTCGACCTCATCTACGGCACGCCCGGGGAGTCGCTGGACGACTGGCGGCGCTCCCTCGACGCCGTCGTGGACCTCCGCGTCGACCACGTGTCCGCGTACGCGCTGGTCGTCGAGGAGGGCACGCGGATGGGTGCGCTCGTCCGCCGGGGCACCCTGCCGGAGCCCGACCCGGACGACGAGGCGGCGAAGTACGAGCTCGCCGACGAGGTGCTGGGCGCCGCGGGCCTGACCTGGTACGAGGTCAGCAACTGGGCGCGCACCGACGCCGACGCGTGCCGGCACAACCTCGCCTACTGGCGCGGGGCGGACTGGTGGGGGGTCGGGCCGGGCGCGCACTCGCACGTCGGGGCGGGCGATCGTGCCGTGCGCTGGTGGAACGTCAAGCACCCGCGCCCGTACGCGGAGGCCCTGGCTGACGGTCGCAGCCCGGCCGCCGCGCGCGAGCTCCTGGACGCCGACGACGTCCGTCTCGAGCGGGTCCTGCTGGCCGTCCGGCTGCGCGAGGGGCTGCCCGTGGCACGGCTGTCCGACGCCGGCCGGGTGGCGGTCGCCGGGTTGGTCGCCGACGGCCTGCTCGAC
>JAEWQZ010000423.1 GCA_023460255.1 Actinomycetes bacterium | reverse complement strand
CGCCCGACGCGCGCCGACCCCGCACGCGAGTGCGCGAGCGCGTCGAGCACCTCCGGCGTCCGGTCGCCCGAGCGCAACCAGGCAACGAGGCGGGGCACCAGGACCGGCAGTCCGGCCCCCCAGTCGTCGCCCGGGTCCGGGGCGTGCCACGGGTCGTCCGCGAGCCGGTGCACGGTCCGCTCTCCGGTCATCGCGTCCCGCACCGCCGAGACGTCCGCGACCGGCGCCGACGGGCCGCCCAGCTCGCACTCCCACGGCGCGCGGTCGTGGCCGAGCCGGACGACGACGCCGGCCTCGTCGCGCAGCTCGATCGTGCTGGCCCAGCCCCACGCGCACCCGCCGAGCCTGACCACGCGGAAGCCGTCGGCCATGAGGAGCTCGACGGTCTCGCGCGCATGCCGCGGCGCCCCGCGGCCGGTGGTCGGCGAGCGGGACGTGAGGAACTCCGTCACCTCGTCGGGCGTCGGTCCGTCGGACACGCCGTCACCTTACGGGCACCCGCCCGGTCACCTCGTGGATGACCCGTCGGCGGGCTCGTCGCCGTCGTCGTCCTCTCGCCGATCGCCTACTGGCGGATGGTCGCCGGCCCGTGCCGCCGGGCGCGGGTGACCGGGCCGGACGACGCCGACGCGGCAGCCACGAGCGACGCGGGGGACTGACGCCGGTCGGGCTCGGGGCCCCACCGCGTCGACGGCGGCGTTTTCCACCGCCGCGCCCTCTCCGCGCGCCGGGCAAAAGAGGACCTCTGTCCCTTGCGGGAATACCCCATGGGGGTATGGTGTTCCCGCATCGGACGACAGGAGGCGACATGGCGGGCTACACCGGCAGCAAGGACGACTACCTCAAGCGGCTGCGCCGCATCGAGGGGCAGGTCCGCGGGATCGCGCGCATGGTGGACGAGGACACCTACTGCATCGACATCCTCACCCAGGTGTCAGCGGTGACGAAGGCGCTCCAGGCCGTCAGCCTCGGGCTCCTCGAGGACCACCTCGGCCACTGCGTCGTCGACGCCGCCCGCGAGTCGCACGACGCGGGGGAGGCGAAGGTGCGCGAGGCCTCCGACGCCATCGCCCGCCTCGTCCGCAGCTAGCCGATCCACCCCGCCACCCGTCCCCGCACCGCCCGCCCCGGACACACCCGCCCGGCCCGGCCGGGCACCGAACCCACCCGGCCCGGCCGGGCACCGAACCAAGGAGAGACCATGAGCACCCAGACCGTCGCCGTCCAGGGCATGACCTGCGGCCACTGCGTCAAGGCCGTCACCGAGGAGGTCACGGCCATCCCCGGCGTCACCGACGTCGCTGTCGACCTCGTGAACGGCGGCACCTCCACCGTGACCATCACCGCCGACGCGCCCGTCTCCGACGAGGCGATCGCTGCGGCCATCGACGAGGCCGGCTACACCATCGCCCCGCCCCGCTCGCTGATCTGAGCTCGGCCCCGCTCGCTGATCTGAGCTCGGCCCGCCCGCCGGCCCGCGGGCCGGGCGCACCGCACCACCCGCACCCCACAGGACGTGACCCCATGACCCAGCCCACCAGCACCCAGGCACCGGGCGGCCTGCCCGACGCGACGGTCCTCGGCACGATCGACCTCGCCGTCAGCGGCATGACCTGCGCGTCCTGCGTGGCCCGCGTCGAGAAGAAGATCGGCAAGCTCCCCGGCGCGTCGGCGCTCGTGAACCTCGCCACCGAGACCGCGCAGGTGACGCTGACGGACGACGTCGACGCCGCCGAGATCGTCCGGGCCGTCGAGGCCGCCGGCTACGGCGCCACGGTCATGCGCGACTCGCGCGCGGTGCAGCACGCCGCAGGGCACGACGTCGAGCGCGCCCTCTCCGGCCACAGCATGGCCCCCGGACACACCATGTCCGACGACGAGGACACCTCCGCGCCGGTCCCCGACCGGGGCGCCGACCTGCGCCGACGCCTCGTCGGCGCGGCCGTCCTGACGGTCCCCGTGCTGCTCCTGTCGATGATCCCCGCGCTCCAGTTCGACGCGTGGCAGTGGGTGGTCACCGTCCTCGCGCTGCCCGTGGTCACTTGGGCGGCCTGGCCGTTCCACCGTGCCGCCGCGCGGGCGGCCCGACACGGCTCGTCGACCATGGACACGCTGGTCTCCCTCGGCGTCATCGCCGCGAGCGCGTGGTCCCTGTGGGCCGTCCTCCTCGGCGGCGCCGGCGAGATCGGCATGCGCATGGAGCCGACGCTCATCCCGCGCGCGGCCGGGCACATGGCCACGCCCGAGCTCTACTTCGAGGTCGCGGCCGTCGTGACGACCTTCCTCCTCGCGGGCCGCTACGCCGAGCACCGCTCCCGCCGACGCGCGGGCGATGCGCTGCGCAGCCTGCTCGCCCTCGGCGCGACGGACGTCGCGCTCCTGACCGACGACGCCGGGCGCCGCACCGAGCGCCGCGTCCCCGTCGCGTCCCTCCAGGTCGGCGACCTGTTCGCCGTCCGGCCCGGGGAGAAGGTGGCCACCGACGGCGTCGTGCTCGAGGGCACCTCCGCCGTCGACACCTCGCTGCTCACCGGTGAGCCGGTGCCGGTCGACGTCGGCCCGGGATCGCAGGTCACCGGGGCGACCGTCAACACCTCCGGCTACCTCGTCGTGCGCGCGGAGCGCGTCGGCGAGGAGACGATGCTGGCGCAGATCGGCCGGCTCGTGACGCAGGCGCAGACCGGCAAGGCGCCCGTGCAGCGCCTCGCGGACCGGATCTCGGCGGTGTTCGTGCCGGTCGTCATCGCCATCGCACTCGGGACGTTCGCGGTGTGGATGCTCACCGGCGGCGGGGCCCAGGCCGCGTTCACGGCCGCCGTCGCGGTGCTGATCATCGCCTGCCCCTGCGCGCTGGGCCTGGCCACCCCGACGGCGCTGCTCGTCGGCACCGGGCGCGGCGCGCAGCTCGGCATCCTCATCAAGGGGCCGGAGATCCTCGAGTCCACGCGGCGCGTGGACACGGTGGTGCTCGACAAGACCGGGACGGTCACCGAAGGCCGGATGCGCGTCGTCGACGTGCTGCCCGCCGACGGGGTCGACGCCGCGGACGTCCTCCGGTACGCCGGCGCCGTCGAGTCGCGCTCCGAGCACCCCATCGCCCAGGCCATCGCCGCGGCCGCCACCGCCGCGTCCGGGGGCCCCGACCTCCCCGCGCCCCCCACAGAGTGGAACGAATCGAGGGTCACCACCCCCGAAGTGGAACGGAACGACAGCACAACGTTCCACTCTGTGGGGGAGGGCGACGAGGTCGAGCTCGAGGTCACCGAGTTCGTGAACGTCGCCGGCCGCGGCGTGGCGGGCCTCGTCCGCCCGGCGCACGTCGGCGTCGAGCTCTCGCGGCGGGTCCTCGTCGGACGACCGGGCTGGTTGCGCACGCAGGGCGTCGACACCTCCGGCACGGATGCGGCGTTCGAGGCCGCCGAGTCCGACGGGGCCACCGCCGTCGTGGCCGCGTGGGCCGGCCGGGCGCGGGGCGTCGTCGTGCTCCGCGACCCGCTCAAGGCGACCTCCCGCACCGCCGTCGACGAGCTGCGGGCCCTCGGCCTGCGGCCCGTGCTGCTGACCGGGGACAACGAGGCCGCCGCGCGCGTCGCCGCAGGTCAGGTGGGGATCGACGAGGTGCTCGCGGAGGTCCTGCCGGCGGACAAGGTCGACGCGGTGCAGGCGCTCCAGGCGCAGGGCCGGGTCGTGGCCATGGTGGGCGACGGTGTGAACGACGCCGCGGCGCTCGCGCAGGCCGACCTCGGGCTGGCCATGGGCACGGGCACCGACGTCGCGATGGAGGCCGCCGACATCACCCTGGTGCGCGGCGACCTCCGCTCGGCGGGCCAGGCGATCCGGCTGTCCCGGCGGACCCTGCGGGTCATCAAGCAGAACCTGTTCTGGGCGTTCGCCTACAACGTGGCGGCGATCCCGCTCGCCGCGCTCGGCCTGCTCAACCCGATGATCGCGGGGGCGGCCATGGCGTTCAGCTCGGTCCTGGTGGTGACGAACTCGCTGCGCCTGCGTCGGGCCGGGTGACACACCCGCACGCCTGACTCCCCACGCACCGTCCACCACCCCCTTGTGTGGAGCGTTCCGCGGCAACACGCCCGGCGTGTCGCCGCACAACGCTCCACACAAGGGCCGGTCGGCGTCCCAGCACTCCACACAACGCCCTAGGACTCCGCTCAGGCGGGGGGCGGTCGGCTCACGTAGGTTGTGTCCGTGCCCGACGCCGCCCCCGTCCCGGACACCTCCGCCGTGCGCCCCGACGCACCCGGCGGGGCAGCGACGGACGCGCGCCGCGACGGGCCCCGCGACGCGCCCCCGGACGCCCCGACCCCCGAGCGCCGCCGACGCCTCACGGCCGAGGTGTGGATCGTCCTCGGCCTGTCGCTGGGCCAGTCCGCCGTCTACGCCGCGCTGCGCCTGTACACGCGCCTGACGGCCGAGGTGCCGCTCGCCCAGCAGACCGCCACGCTCAACCGCTCGCAGTCCGAGCGTCCGTACCTCGACCTCACGTACCAGCTGCTCGGCGTGGTGTTCACGCTGGTCCCGGTCGCGCTCGCGCTGTACCTGCTGTCCGCCCCGGGCCGCTCCGCCCTGCGCCGCATCGGGCTCGACCGCGCCCGACCCGGCCGTGACCTGGCCGTCGGGCTCGGCCTGGCGGCCGTCGTCGGGATCCCCGGGCTGGGGCTCTACGTGGCGGCGCGTGCCCTCGGCCTCAGCGTCGCGATCCAGGCGTCCGGCCTCGACCCGTACTGGTGGGCGGTGCCGGTGCTCGTCCTGTCGGCGCTGAAGAACGCCCTGCTGGAGGAGGTCGTCGCCGTCGCGTACCTCACGGAGCGGCTGCGCGAGCTGCGGTGGTCGCTGCCCGCCATCCTCGTCGCGAGCGCGTTCCTGCGCGGCGCCTACCACCTGTACCAGGGGCCGGGGATGGCGGCCGGCAACGTCGTCATGGGCCTGCTCTTCGGCTGGTACTACCTGCGCACCCGGCGCGTCCTGCCGCTCGTGGTCGCGCACACGGCGCTCGACGTCGTCGCCTTCGTCGGGTACGCCCTCCTGCCCGAGGCGGCCCTGGAGGCGATCGGCATCACCTGACCCGGCACGGCCGCGCACCTTCCCCGGTCCCGGCGCTCATCCCGGGGGCCGTGCGCGCCGATCACAGACAGGGGGGACCGCCCCCGGCCCCGCGACGACGGAGCGTGACGTGGCACGAGCAGGGAACCTGCGCACGACCCTGGTGGCGATCCTCGCCCTGGTGGTCGCCCTGCCCGTGCTCTGGTGGCTGGAGTCCCGCGGGCTCGTCGAGGGCGACCCCGTCGTCGTCGCCCTCCTCGTCCCGCTGACCATCCTCGTCGCGGACGACAGGTCGCAGCCCTCCCTCGGCTCCGGGCACCTGGAGGAGCGGCACGTCCTGCGCCTGCTGCTGTGCGTCGGGCTGGTGGCCGCGCTCTGCTGGAACGCCGGCTGGTCGATGCTCGTGCCGGCCGGGATCACGCTGACGTCGCTGCCCCTCGTCCAGCGCGCCGGCCGCCGCCTCGCCGTCGTCGCCGGCATCGCCGCGACCGCCACGACGGCGATCGGGGAGGTCGGCGTCGAGCTGGAGCTGCTGCCGACCGTCCTGCCGGTCCAGCTCAGCCACGCCGGCGCGGGGGCCCTGCTCGTCCTCCTGTGGACGACCCTGCTCATCGTGGCCCGCAACGCCGCGGACCAGGCGGGCTACGCCCACGCCCTCGCCCGCGCCGAGGCCCGCCTGCGCGCCCTCATGGAGAGCTCCACCGACGTGCTCACCGTGAGCAACGGCGGCGGCATCCTCACCTACGTCAGCCCCGCCGCCGAGCGCGCGATGGGCTACCGGCCCGCAGACCTCCTCGGCCGTCCGCTCCTGGACATCGTCGACGCCGAGCACCGGCCGGGCGTGGCCGCGCGCCTGTCGGAGCTCATGCAGCGCGGCGAGGACGCCCGGTCGAGCATGGACGTGCTCGTGGTGCACGCGAGCCTCGAGCGCCGCTGGTACGAGTGGACGTTCCACAACCTGCTGGCCGACCACCTCGTCGAGGGCATGGTGGTCCAGCAGCGGGACGTCAGCGAGCGCCTGAACGCCCAGCGCGCCCTCGCGCACGCGGCCTCGCACGACGACCTCACCGGGCTGCCCAACCGCGGCGAGCTGCTCCGGCGGATGTCCGCGTCGCTGCCGCAGGCCGGCCCGGGCGCCGCGGTGGCGGTGCTCTTCGTCGACCTCGACCTGTTCAAGGACGTCAACGACCGTCTCGGCCACCAGGCCGGCGACGACGTGCTGGTCGTCGTCTCCCGCCGCCTGGCCGCCTCGCTGCGCGCCCACGACCACCTCGGCCGGCTCGGCGGCGACGAGTTCGGCGTGCTGCTCACGGAGGTGCGCGACGAGCAGGAGGTGCGCGCCGTCGTCGGGCGGCTCGTCACCGCCATCGAGCAGCCGATCACGCTGCCCGGCGGGGCGGTGACGATCGGCGCGAGCGTCGGGTACGCGATCTCCTCGGACCCGCGGATGCAGCTCGACCGCCTCCTCGCGGCCGCCGACCAGCGCATGTACACGGTCAAGGCCGGCCGACGCCGAACGTTGACGGACCCCGTGGGCCCGGCGCCCGCGACGCCCCCGACGAGCCATCCGGCCCCCACAGCGGCCCCGACGGGCCCGCCGCGCCCCCCGGCGCCCGAGCCGACCGACCCGCTGCCGGTCGCGACCCCGCCCGAGCCGACGGACCCGCCCGCCTCCTGAGCCGCTCCGGCGGCCTACGCCGGCTCGTCGTGGGCGTCGCGCCACCCGCCCCCGTGCTTCTTGTGCACGGCCTGCCGGCTCATCCCCAGCACGACGGCGATCGCCGCCCAGGACGCGCCGCGTACCCGGGCGCGGCGTACCAGCACGGCCTCCCGGCGCTCGAGCTCGGTCCGCGTCGCCGCCACCGCCCGGAGCGCGGCAAGCGGGTCCGACCCGTCGACCTGCGTGAGCAGCTCCTGCATGCGTCTGGTCATGGTCCGCTCCTTCGCGGCCCACGGTGGCGGGGGAGGCCACCGGCGGGGACCCGTCACCCCAAGCCTCACCATCGCGCCGCGCGGCGTCAACGATCTCGGGCGGACTCCACCCGGTCCTAGACTCGCCAGCATGTCCAGCCCGACCGCGGAGCGTCTCGGCCTCCGCGGCCGCACACCCACGGACCACGGGGTGCGGATCGTCGACACGCCGGCGGTGCGGGTGCACCACCCGGCGGACCTCGTCGCGACCGTCCTGTCCCTCCTGGCCATCGCGCTCGTCGTCGTGCTCGCGGTCTACGCGCACCGCACGACCAGCGCGATCGCCGACGACCTCCAGGGCGTGGCCGGCATCGTCCGGCGGTTCGTGGTCTTCCCGGTGGCGATCCTCGAGTGGATCATCACCGTCCTGGCGCCGATCGCCGTGCTCGTCGAGCTCCTCTGGCGGCGCCTGGTCCGGCAGGCGTTCGAGGCCGCCGCCGGCGCCGTCCTCGGCTACCTCTCCGCGCTCCTCGCGGCCTGGCTCATCGCCACGTGGGGCATCGACGAGCTGCGCAACCAGTTCTCGGTCTGGTCCGACGGCGGGTGGCACGTGGCGATCCCGCCCCTGCTCACCGCCGTCGCGGGGCTCCTCACGTCGTCGGGCCCGCGCGCCCGGCGCAAGACCGCCGGCTGGTCCTGGAACTTCCTGTGGGTGGTGCTCGGCGTCGCGGTGATGACCGGGTTCCTCACGCTGCCCGGCGCCCTGCTGACGGTGCTCATCGGGCGCGCCAGCGGGCTGGCGCTGCGCTACGCCTTCGGGGTGCGCAGCGAGCGGGCGTACGGCCGCGCGCTGGTCGAGGGCGTGCGCCGCGCCGGCTTCGAGCCCCGCCGGCTGGTCCGGGTGCGCGACGTCGGCGCGGAGGGCAACGACACCGGCGAGCTCGTCACGGACCTCGCCGCCGTCGCCATCACACGGGTCAGCGACAACCGCGTCTACGCGATGACCACCACCGACGGCGACCGGCTGGACGTCGTCGTGCTCGACGGCGACCGGCAGGTCGTCGGCACGCTCACCCGGTTCTGGCGCTCGATGCGGCTGCGCGGCATCGAGGGCCGCGCCGTGGTGTCGCTGCGGCAGGCCGCCGAGCGGGCGGCGCTGCTGTCGTACGCGGCGTGGTCCGCCGGCGTGTGCACGCCACGGCTGCTCGGCATCGCGGAGGCCGAGGACTCGATGCTGCTCATCCAGCAGCACTCCCCGGGCGCCGTCCCGCTGCGCGACCTGCCGCCGGAGGCGGTCACCGACGAGGTGCTCGACGCGATCTGGGGGCAGCTGGCCGTCGCCCACGGCGCGGGCCTGGCCCACCGCGCGATCACGTCCGACGTCGTCCTCGTCAACGACGACGTCGCCGCCTGCCCGCCCGACGCGCCCGCCGCGCTCCGGGAGGACGCCCACGGCCCGGTCGTCCTGCTCACGGGGTGGGAGTACGGCGACGTTGCCTCGGCCGAGCTGGCCCGCCGCCTGGACGTCGCGACGATGCTCACGGTCATGGCGCTGAAGGTCGGCCCGGAGCGCGCCGTCGCGTCGGCGGTGCGCACCGTCCCCGACGACCTGGCGACCATCGGGCCGCTGCTCCAGCCGATCGCGTTCCCGCGGGCCACCCGCGAGGAGGCACGCGAGAACCGGAGCGTCATGGGCGAGCTGCGCGAGGCCCTCCTCGCCCGGCTCCCCAAGGCGGTGGTGGAGCCCGAGCGGCTCGTCCGGTTCGGCGCCCGGACGGTGCTGATGATCGTGCTCGGCATCGCCGCCGCTGTCGCGATCATCACGTCCCTCAACCTCGAGCAGGTGCTCGAGGCCATCGGCCGCGCGTCGCCGTGGTGGGCGCTGCTCGCCTTCGCCCTCGGGCTCGTGACGTTCGTCGGCTCGGCCCTGGCGATGGTCGCCTTCGCGCCGGTGCGCCTGTCGATCTGGCGGACGACGCAGGTCCAGGCCGCCGCCGCCTACGTGTCCCTCGCGGCCCCGGCCGCCGTCGGGCCGGCCGCGCTGAACATGCGGATGCTGTCCCGGCGGGGGGTCTCGAACGCGCTCTCCGTGGCGTCGGTGGGCCTGGTCCAGCTGGCGCAGTTCATCACGACCATCCTGCTGCTCATCGTGCTGTCGGTGTCGAGCGGCACCGATGCCCTGAGCGACGCGCTGCCGTCGCGGACCGTCGTCATCGCGGTGGTCGTGGTCGCGCTCGCCGCCGCCGTCGTCCTGCTGGTGCCGGTCGCCCGGCAGTGGGCGAAGGAGCGGATCGCGCCCGTGTGGCAGACGACCTGGCCGCGGCTCGTGCAGCTCCTCGGCCGGCCGCGCCGGTTCGCGGTCGCCGTCGGCGGCAGCCTGCTCATGACGCTCGGCTACCTCGGTGCCTTCTGGGCGAGCCTGGCCGCCTTCGGCTGGGCCGACGAGCTGTCGGTGGTGGACATCGCGATCGTCTACCTGCTCGGCAACGCCGCGGGCGCGATCGTGCCCGTCCCCGGCGGCCTGGGCACCGTGGAGGGAGCCCTCATCGCCGCGCTGTTCAGCGCCGGCGTGCCGATTCCCGTCGGGACCCCCATCGTCCTCGTCTTCCGGCTGGTCACGTTCTGGGGACGCATCCCGATCGGGGCGGTCGCGATGCGTCGGCTCCAGCGCAGCGGCGACCTGTAGCGGCGGCTGAGGTCGGGGCCGCAGCCCGGGACGGCCACGGGTCGTACGCCGAGGGCAGAACGGCGCGGGTGCCGGCGCGTCACCGCCCGCTGTTAGCGTCCGATGGATGACGTCCGGACCCGCCCCGACCGCCCCGACGGCGCTCCGCCACCCGACCGTCCCCGCGCACGTGCGGCCCGAGCCGCTGCTCCGGCGCCTCGTGGGCTCGACCTTCCGACGGCGCCGCGGCGCCCAGGGCCGGACGCTCGCGGACGTCGCGGGCGAGGCCCGCATCTCCATCGCCTACCTCTCGGAGATCGAGCGGGGGCGCAAGGAGCCGTCGTCGGAGGTCCTCGTCGCGGTCTGCCGGGCGCTGGACATGCGGCTGGCCGACCTGCTCACCGAGGTGTCCACCGAGCTCCGGGCGGCCGACGCGCGAGGTGTCGCCGACGTCCGGACCCTCAGCTCGCGGGCGGCGCGCCCCACGGTCCTGGCCGAGCCTCCCGCGCCGGCCACTCGCCGGTCCGGTGACGCCTACCTCTCGGTGGCCTGAGCGACGCCCGGCCGAAGCGAGCCGTCAGAGCCCGGCGGGCCGGTCGGCGTCGGGCCGCACGTCGTCGAGCCGGTCCACCACCGCGTCGACGAACCCGTACTCGCGCGCCTCCTCCGCGGTGAACCACTTGTCGCGGTCGGAGTCCTTCTCGATCCGCTCCACGCCCTGCCCGGTGTGCTCGGCGATGAGCGCCTGCATGGTGCGCTTGGTGTAGCGGAGGTTCTCGGCCTGGATCGCGACGTCGATCGCCGTCCCACCGATGCCGCCGGCCGGCTGGTGCATGAGGATCCGGGCGTGCCGCAGCGCGAACCGCTTGCCGCGCGTGCCGGCCGACAGGAGGAACTGCCCCGCGCTCGCCGCCAGGCCCATGGCTAGGGTCGACACGTCGTTGGGGACCAGGCGCATCGTGTCGTAGATCGCGAGCGCCGCGGAGATCGAGCCGCCGGGCGAGTTGATGTAGAGCGCGATGTCGCGGCGCGGGTCCTCCGCCGACAGGAGCAGCAGCTCGGCGCAGATGCGGTTCGCGATCGGGTCGTCCACCTCCTGGCCCAGCACGATGATCCGCTGGTGCAGCAGGCGGGTGGCGAGCTGGTCGTCGAACGGGGCGAGCGTCGGCGCGTCGGGCACGGTGGCCTCCTCAGGTGCTGGTCGATCCCGGTCCGTCCACGCTCGCACCGCCGGATGCCGCCGCGCCCGGGCCTCTGCCGGGGGCGTATCTGCCGACGGCAGACGCGCGCCGGCGCCCACGACCTGGAATCACCGTGACCGCGCTGCGCGGGTCACGGCATGCTCCGGAGGGTGACGCAGGAGCGGTGGACCACCCTCGACGACCTCCACGCGGCGCGGGAGCGGTTCGCCGCCGCGATCCCGGGCTGGCGGTGGCCGGCGGCGCAGGCCCTCGGCGTCGTGCGGCGCGGCGACGACGGCGCGGAGCTGCCCGTGGACCTCCCGGTCGTGAACACCACCCAGCACCGGTTGCCCGTCGTCGTGCTCGCCGGCGTCCTCGGGCACACCGGCGGCACCGCCACCTACGAGGTGGGTCTCGCCGAGCTGGACCGCGCGATCGAGATCCTGGCGCCGGCAGAGGCGGTGACCTCCGTCGACCACCCCAACCTCGCCGCGTGGCGGGTGGTCCGGGACGAGCTGACCGCCACCCCCGGGACGCGCGCGGTCGCGGTCTTCGTCGCCGACCTCGCCGACCCCGTCACGGGACCGTACGACGCCGCCCTGCGCGCCCGGGTCGCCGAGGCCTGACCGGATCAGCCGGCGAGCGTCCCCGCGAACACCTGCCAGGCCAGCAGCGACTTCGCGACGAGGCTCAGCGTGATGTACGTGCGCTCGCCGTTGAGGTAGTCCGCCCAGCGCCCGACCTGCTTGTACTGGAGCCACTGCACCAGCGCGAAGATGTTGAAGAAGACGAAGAGCGACACGACGATGCCGTACACGAACCCCGGCGTCTGCGCCGACCCCTCGTAGCCCGGCCGCACCAGCAGCAGCACGATGAGCAGCCACGGCACGGCGCCCGCGAGGCAGCCGAACACGAACGGCAGCCAGCCCCGCCCGCCCGGCACCTCGTACTTCTCCTGGAGCCAGCCGAACAGGATCATGCAGGCGTTGACGGCGAAGATCGCGACGAGCGCGACGACGTCGGTCACCGAGCAGATCTGCGCGATGAGCCAGATCATCACCGACGACGACAGCGAGTACTCCACCCACCGCGCGTAGTTGCGCTGCTGCGCGAGGTCGTCGGCGTACCGCACGAAGCCCCACGGCGAGACGACCCACGCGTGCGCCAGGGCGCTGAGCCCGAAGAACAGCGCGACGCCCCAGGCCATCGGGACCTCCCACAGGGTCACCTGCGAGAAGGAGTCGGTCCCGGGCGGGCCCTCGATGTACGACGCCGTCACGGGGATCGCGAAGTCGTTCGCGAGCATGACGACGGCCACCGCCGACGCCAGGTGCAGCAGCCCGGCGGCGATGTTGTAGCGGCGCAGGAAGCGCAGCTGTTCGGGACGGATCTGCAGTCGGGTCGTCGCAGCCATGGAACCCTCCACGCACGTCCGGCGCGGCGCGAGCGCCGCGGGCGGGAGCATCGTCGCTCCCTGCGGGCATCGTCCCAGAACGGTGCCCCCGGCGGGGACGGACCCGCCCGTCCGGGCCCCAACGGAGCATCCGCGCCGCTACCCTTGGGCCCGCCGCGGGCTCGAGGTGCTCGCCGTCGTCCAGCGAGGAGCGCCACCATGACCCGGCCGATCGACGCCCGCCGAGACCTCCGGCGAGGGTGCGTCGCCGCGCTCGCCGGGTTGGCGCTGCTCACCGGGTGCACCGGGGAGGACGCGACGCCCGGGCCGTCCCCGGACGCCGACGCCGACGCCACGGCCACCCCGTCACCGACCCCGTCCGGGCCGTCCGCGGCGGAGGGTCCGTACCGCGTCGGGGACTGCTGGCAGGAGGACGACTACGCCACGGCCACGGACTGGCGCAGCTGGCAGGGCTCCGACGCCGTGGACTGCGCCGAACCCCACAACACCATCACCTACGGCGCCGGCGACCTGCCCGAGGACTTCCCCTACCCGGCCGAGGGCGAGGAGATGAACGAGGAGGCATGGGACGCCGCCGAGGCCGTCTGCGGCGACGTCGAGGAGGTCCTTGACCTGCGGATGCCCCTTCCGCCGCTGAACCGGCTGAAGACGTTCATCTACCTGCCGACGGCGCAGCAGTGGGCGGACGGCGCCCGGTTCGTCAGATGCGACGTGGGTCTGCGCGAGTGGAACCTGCCCCGCTCCGACCGGACGCTGGCGCCCCTGGAGCACACGCTGACGACGCTCGGCGCCCGCATCGACGGCTACCCCGAGGGCTTCGAGATGTGCTACCTGGAGGTCGAGGGCAGCGACGAGTCCCTCCTGGTCAGCTGCGCCGGCGACTACAGCTGGCGGTGGGTCGAGGACTTCGAGCCTGAGGACCACGTCGGCGGCCCCTACCCCGGCGAGGACGCCTTCGAGGCGCTCGTCCACGACCGCTGCGCCAGGCAGACCCTCGGCGCCGCCCCGGCGTACAACTGCTGGGCGAGCTACCCGACCGCCGAGGAGTGGGCGGAGGGCGAGACCACGATCCGGATGTGGATGTCGAAGATCGGCTGAGGTCGGCAGGTCAGCCCAGGAGCGGCAGGTCCAGGTCGTACGCCAGGACGACGGCCCGCGCCAGCTCGACCTCCTGCGCGGCGCTGAGGTGTCCGACGGTGCGGCCGAGCAGGTCGGTGGGCACGGTGACGACGTTGTCCAGCGCCACTGCGCACTCGTGGTCGAGCCCGTTGGCCGGCCCGACCCGGACCTCGCTCGACAGGCCCTTCACGGTGCTCGTGATCGGCGCGACGGTGACCTTGGTCATCGCCCCCCGGGCGCCCTCGCGCGTCAGGACGAGGGCGGGTCGGACCTTGTCGAGCCGGACGAGGCAGATCTCGCGCACCCCTCAGTCCTCGATCTCGACGTTGGCCGACGTCCAGCGCACGAGGTCGTCCAGGTCGTCCGCGGTCCCGCTCCGCTGCAGCGTCCGGGCGTCGTGCTCGGCCAGGCCGCGGCGCATCTCACGCTCCACGGCCGAGGCGACCAGCGCCGCGCGGCTCGGCGCGCGTCCGTCGGCGACCGCGCGATCCAGGAACGCGACCATCTCGTCGGGCAGGCGGACGGCGATCTGGGTGCTCACGCACCGAGCATACCGCTCTGCATCCCGATCTGGGATGCACCCGCGGGTGCCCCCGGCCGGACCGGCTACATCCCCTGGGGCATGTTGACGAACCGCGAGTAGTGCAGCTGGCTCGTCACGACGATCGTGTCCGTCGGGCCGTTGCGGTGCTTGGCGACGATGAGGTCGGCCTCGCCCGCCCGCGGGGACTCGCGCTCGTAGGCGTCCTCGCGGTGCAGCAGGATGACGACGTCGGCGTCCTGCTCGATGGCACCGGACTCGCGCAGGTCGGAGAGCATCGGCTTCTTGTCGGTGCGCTGCTCCGCGCCGCGGTTGAGCTGGGAGATCGCGATGACCGGCACCTCGAGCTCCTTGGCCAGCAGCTTCAGCGCACGGGAGAACTCGCTGACCTCCTGCTGCCGGGACTCCACGCGCTTGCCGGAGCTCATCAGCTGCAGGTAGTCCACGACGACCATCTTCAGGTCGTGCCGCTGCTTCAGGCGCCGGCACTTCGCGCGGATCTCCATGAGCGACATGTTCGGCGAGTCGTCGATGAACAGGGGCGCCTGCGACAGCTTGCCCATCGTGGCGGCGAGCTTCTGCCAGTCCTCGTCGCGCATCGTGCCCTTGCGCATGTTCTGCAGGGGCACGCCGGCCTCGGCCGAGAGCATGCGCATGGTGATCTCGTTGCGGCTCATCTCCAGGGAGAAGATCACCGACGTCTGGCCGTGCTTGATGGACGCCGACCGCAGGAAGTCCACCGCGAGCGTGGACTTGCCGATGGCCGGCCGGGCGGCGACCACGATCATCTGCCCGGGGTGCAGCCCGTTGGTCAGCCGGTCGAGGTCGATGAACCCGGTGGGCACGCCGACCATGCCCTCGCCGCGGTGGCCCGCCGCCTCGATCTCCTCCATCGTGCCGTTGATGATCTCGGCGAGCGGGAGGTAGTCCTCGGAGGTCTTGCGCTCGGTGACCGCGTAGACCTCGGCCTGGGCGGTGTTGACGATGTCGTCGACGTCGCCGCCGTCCGCGGCGTAGCCGAGCTGCACGATCCGCGTGCCCGCCTCGACCAGCCGCCGCAGGACGGCGCGCTCGCGCACGATCCGCGCGTAGTAGCCGGCGTTCGCCGCCGTCGGGACCATCGCGATGAGCGTGTGCAGGTACGGCGCACCACCGATCCGGCCGAGCTCGCCGCGCTTGGTCAGCTCGGCGGCGACGGTCACGGCGTCGGCGGGCTCGCCGCGGCCGTACAGGTCGAGGATCGTCTCGTAGACGAGCTCGTGCGCCGGCCGGTAGAAGTCCGGCCCGCGGAGCTGCTCGACGACGTCGGCGATCGCGTCCTTGCTCAGCAGCATGCCGCCGAGCACACTCTGCTCGGCGGCGACGTCCTGCGGCGGCGTGCGGTCGTAGCCGGGCTCCGGGCGGCTGACGGCGAGGCCACGCTCGAGCTCCTCGATGCTCACGGCCTGCCCCTCCCACCGGTCGTCCGTCCCGAGCTGATGTTCCCAGGCCCCTGCGACATCGCCGTCGATGCCGGCCTACCGGTGGTCCCGTCGAACTGCCCTCGCAGCCTATTGAGGACGACGGCCCGGCCTCAAAGCGCGCCTGTGCGCACACCTGTGGGCAGGGTGTGGGTGGCGTGTGGACCCGTGCGGGGGCCCGTCCACAAGCTGGGCACAACACTGTGGATATCGTGGGATGAAAGTGGCGCCGGACCGCGCCGAGCACCACCGACGTCGTGCACCGACTGTGGACAGGAACTCGTTGCCAGACCTCTCAGCATCCGGACCGCCGATCTCGGAGAGCGGCTCGCGGGGCCTCGACCGGCGCATCGTGGCCCTCGCCGTGCCGGCCTTCGGCGCGCTCGTGGCCGAACCGCTGTTCGTGCTCGTCGACTCCGCGATCGTGGGCCGGCTCGGCGCGCCCCAGCTCGCCGGGCTCGCCCTCGCGGGCACGGTCCTGACGACGGTCGTCGGGCTGTGCGTCTTCCTCGCCTACGCGACGACGGCCGGCGTCGCCCGGGCCCTCGGGGCGGGGGACCGGGCACGCGCCCTGCGGCAGGGCGTCGACGGCGTCTGGCTCGCCCTCGCACTGGGGGTGGGCCTCGCCGCGCTGCTCACCGCGGCGGCGGGGCCCGTCGTCGACGCGCTGGGCGCACCCGACGACGTCCGCGCGCACGCCCTGGCCTACCTCCGCTGGTCGGCGCCCGGGCTGCCCGGGATGCTGGCCGTCCTCGCGGCGACCGGGGCCCTGCGCGGCCGCCTCGACACCCGCACACCGCTGTGGGTCGCCGTCGGCGGCGCCGCGCTCAACGCCGTGCTGTCGGCCTGGTTCGTCCTCGGCCTGGGGAGGGGGGTGGCAGGGTCCGGCCTGGGGACGGCCCTCGCGCAGACCGTGATGGCCGTCGTGCTCGTCCGCGCGGTCGTCGCCGGCGCGCGGGCCGACGGCGTCCCGCTGCGTCCCTCCTGGTCGGGGCTGCGCGGCGCGACCGCCGCCGGGGTGCCGCTGCTGCTGCGCACCGTCTCGCTGCGTGCGGGGATCCTGCTCGCGGCGTGGGTCGCGACAGGCCTGGGAACCGTCGCGCTCGCCGGCCACCAGGTGCTGATGGCCGTGTGGAACCTCGCCGCCTTCGCGCTCGACGCGCTGGCGATCGCGGCGCAGGCGCTGGTCGGGCAGGCGCTCGGCGCCGGCGACGCAGCCACGGCCCGCACGGTGCTGCGG
>JAEWQZ010000422.1 GCA_023460255.1 Actinomycetes bacterium | reverse complement strand
GCCGCGGGCCGGGGCGAGGCCCGGACCGTCGGCGCCAGGGCGGGGGCCATCTGGGCGACCTGCGGCGCCTGCCGTCGCCAGTCCTCGACCCGCGGTACGGGCGTCGACCGGAAGACGGGCGTCGGGTCGAAGAGCGGGTCGGGTCGCGGCTCCTTGGCCCACGGCGGCAGCTCGAAGTCGCGGCGCGGCGTCGCAGGACGCGCCACCGGCGAGAGCTCGACGACGCGGCGCCCGTCGGCCTCGGTCACCACCTGCGCGCGCAGCACGTCCACCTGCCAGCCGGGCTGGAGCAGGAACTCCAGGACGTCCGCCACGCCCGGCGCGATGTGCGAGCAGACGAGCAGCAGGCGCGCACCGCCCCGCACGAACGTGGAGAGCAGGGCCGTGGCGGGGACCGTCAGCCGGAAGGCCGCGAGGTGCGACGCGAACCGGTCGGCACCGCCGCTGTACGCCTCGGCGAGGTCCCGGGTGCTCATCCGTGCGGCGCGGCCCGCGTGCCGCAGTGCCTGGAGCACGGCCTCCTCGTCGAGGACCGCCATCACCTCCACGACGACGGGCTGGCCGGACGCGTCGACGGCGAGGAGGTAGGGCTCGTCCCGGCCGGGCGTCCGCGCACGCAGGGGCATGAGGTGCTCGCCCAGCAGGGCGTCCAGCTGGTCGCCCGCGAGCGGGTGGGGCGTCGCGCGGCCTGCGGGGGGGCGCACAACGGCACTGTTCGTGGACATGGCGTCTCTGCACAGTTCGACGAAGGGGGGTGTCAACCCTGGCTCCGCGACTCTAGCGGGTGAAAAGCGTGTCCGGTATGCCCGAACAGGTCCTGACTCGTCCGAAGCCCCCTTCCGGGTGAACGTCCGTGGGCCGAACAGGTGAGCCTGCCTGCTCCTCCGGCGCCCGCCACGGTGGTCAGTCCTGCTCCGCAGGCGCGCGCGGCGCGAGCAGCTGGGCGAGGTGCATGCCGCGGACGTGCGCGAGCTGGTCCGCCTGGGTCCGGCAGCTGAACCCGTCGGCCAGCAGCACCGCGCCCGGCTCCGCGTCGCGCAGGGCCGGCAGCAGTGCGTTCTCGGCCACGGCGACGGACACGTCGTAGTGGCCCGCCTCGTACCCGAAGTTGCCGGCCAGGCCGCAGCACCCGGCGAGGGTGCGCACGGTGGCACCGGCCCGCCGCAGGAGCTCCAGGTCCGGCCCGTACCCCATGACCGAGTGCTGGTGGCAGTGCGGCTGCGCGATGACCGTCGTCCCGGTGAGGTCCGGCGGCGCCCACGACTCCCCCGGGCCGTCGGGGCCGTGCGACGTCAGGAGCTCGGCCAGCGTCCGCGTCGCGCGGGCGACGGCGACGGCCCGCGGGTCGTCCGGGTTGAGGTCGAGGAGGTCGCTGCGCAGCAGGGCCGTGCACGACGGCTCGACGCCGACGATGGGTACCCCGTTCACGGCGAACGGCCCCAGCACCCCGAGCAGGTGCTGCTGCCGCTTGCGCGCGCCCTCGAGCTGCCCCGTGGACACCCAGGTGAGACCGCAGCAGACGTCCTCCTTGGGCACGATCACCTCGTAGCCGGCCGCCTCGAGCAGGTGCACGACGGCGGTCGGGGCAGCCGGGTCGAAGGCGTCGCTGAAGGAGTCCGCGAAGAGCACGACGCGACGGACCGCGTCGGTGCCACCCGTGGCGCCCGCCGCAGCGTGGCCCGTCGCCTCACCGACGCCCTGCGGGCGGTGGTGGTCGGCGCGGTCGGCCCCCCACGCCTGCCGGAACGTCGTCCGGGCGAAGCGCGGGATGCCGCGGCGCGGGTCGAGCCCGGCGACCCGCAGCACCACCGACGCGAGCGGCCGGATGCCGAGGAACCAGTTCGCCAGGCCCGCGAGCCGCAGCCGGGCGACCAGCCGCGTCCAGCGGGGCAGCCAGCCGAGGGCGTAGTGGTTGCGCGGTCGCAGCCGACGCCGGTAGGCGCGGTGCAGCACCTCGGCCTTGTACTGCGCCATGTCCACGCCCGCCGGGCAGTCGCTCGAGCACGCCTTGCACGACAGGCACAGGTCGAGCACCTCGCGGAGCTCCTTGGCGCGCCAGCCACCGGTGACGAGGGTCCCGTTGGCGAGCTCCTGGAGCACCCGGGCCCGGCCGCGCGTGACGTCCTTCTCCTCGCCGGTGGCCCGGTACGAGGGGCACATGAAGCCCCCGTCAGCGGACGTGTCCGCGCGACACTTGCCCACGCCGACGCACCGGTGCACGGCGGTGGTGAAGTCACCGTCGTCGTGGGGGAACGCGAAGCCCGTCGCCTTCGCCAGCGGCTTCGCGTGCGGGCGTCGCAGGTCGGCGTCCAGTGGCCGGGGGTCGACGAGGACCCCGGGGTTCAGCAGGTTCGCCGGGTCGAAGAGGTGCTTGACGCCGCCGAAGACCTCCAGGGCCTGCGGCGAGTACATCGTCGCCAGCAGCTCGGACCGGGCGCGCCCGTCCCCGTGCTCCCCGGACAGCGAGCCGCCGTGGGACGCCACGAGCCCGGCCGCCTCGGTCATGAAGGCACGGAAGGCCGGCACGCCCGCCGGTGTCTCCAGCGGCAGACCGATGCGCACGTGCACGCAGCCGTCGCCGAAGTGCCCGTACGTCAGCCCGTCCACCCCGTGCGCCGCCATCAGTGCCTCGAAGTCGCGCAGGTAGCCGCCCAGCCGCTCCGGCGGCACGGCGGCGTCCTCCCAGCCCGGCCACGCCTGGACGCCGTCGGGGGTCCGGCCGGCCAGGCCCACGCCGTCGGCCCGGATCTGCCACATCGCCGCCGCCTCGGGGCCCGGCGGGACGACGCGCCAGGCGAGGGC
>JAEWQZ010000421.1 GCA_023460255.1 Actinomycetes bacterium | reverse complement strand
CGCGTACGCACCGCCGGAGGTGGGGTGCCGTGCGGCCAGCCGCGCGGAGGAGTCCGCGTTGGCCCACGCGACGGCGGCGGCGAGGACGAGCGCGAGGGGCAGCGCGCCCCTGGCGGCCGCGGCGGCGGGGGCGAACACCACGAAGACGCCGGCGCCGAGCATGGCACCGAGGCCGAGTACGACGGCGTCGCGCAGCCCGAGCCGACGCGCCAGGCTCACGCGGTCCGCCTGCTCGGCACTCTCAGGCCGATTCGCGGACGACCAGCTCGGCGTGGAAGATCCGCGGCTCGGCCTCGTCGAGGCTGCCGGCGATCTTCGCCAGGAGGAGCTCGCCGGCGGCCCGGCTCATCTCGACCACCGGGTTGCGCAGGGTCGTCAGGGGCGGGGTCGTCGACGAGGCCACACCGAGGTCGTCGTAGCCGACCACCTTGATGTCGTCGGGCACCGCCCGGCCGTGGCGCGCGAGGACGTTGAGCGCGCCCGCGGCCATGAGGTCGGAGGCGGCGAAGATCCCGTCGATGTCCGGGTAGGCGGCGAGCAGCCGCTCGCAGGCCGCCGCGCCGCCCGCCGTCGTGAAGTCGCCGCGCGCCATGGCCTCGTCGGACAGGCCCGCGTCGTGCAGGGCCGCGCGCCACCCGGAGAGGCGGTCGAGGCCGGCGGCCATGTCCAGCGGCCCCGCGATCGTCCCGATGCGCGTGCAGCCGGCCTTGATGAGGTGCTCGGTGGCGAGCCGGCCGCCGTGCTCGTTGTCGACGTCGACGTACGTCGTGCCCTCGGCCGCCGCCCAGGGCCGGCCGACGAACACCGTCGCGAGGCGGGAGTCGTGCAGCACCTGGTCGAGCGCGTCGTCGCGGTGGTGGGAGACGACGACGGCGCCGTCGACGTGCCTGTTGAGCAGGTAGCGGGTGGTGCGCTGGGCCTGCTCGCCCCGGCGGGCGATGAGGAGGACGAGCTGGATGTCGGTCGGGTCCAGCGCGGCGCTGATGCCCTGGAGGGTGCCCGCGAAGTACGGGTCGGACAGGACGCGCTCGTCCGGCTCCGGCACGACCAGTGCCACGGAGTCCGTGCGCCGGGTGACGAGGCTGCGCGCCGCGCGGTTGGGCGTGTAGTCGAGCTCCGCGATCGCCGCGTCGACGGCGGCCTGCGCCGCCGGGCTGACCTTGAGGCCACCGTTGATCGCGCGCGAGGCCGTGGAGCGCGAGACGCCGGCCCGGCGGGCGACCTCCTCCAGCGTGGGGGCGTGGGGGAGGCTGCGACCGGGACCGCGACCCGGGTCGGCCTGCTGCGTGTCGGCCGTCATCGGCTGGACCTCTCCTCCCACGACAGCCCGCCCTGGGCCGCCACCTGTGCATACCACTCGCCGGACGCCTTCACCGTGCGTCGCTGCGTCGCGAAGTCGACGTGCACGATGCCGAACCGGCTCGTGTATCCCCACGTCCACTCGAAGTTGTCCAGCAGGGACCAGACGAAGAACGCGCGGACGTCGGCGCCGGCCGCGACGGCGTCCTGCACCGCCGCGACGTGGGCGGCGAGGAACGCGCGTCGCTCCGGGTCGTCCACGCGGCCGTCGGGACCGACGACGTCATCGTAGGCGGCGCCGGTCTCCGTCACGGCCAGCGAGACGCCCGCGGGCCCCGTGTACTGCTCGTGCAGCCGCAGGAGGAGCCGGGTCAGGCCCTCGGGCTGCACCTCCCAGCCCATCGGCGTGCGCGGCAGCCCGCGCGGGATCCGGTGGATCCCGTCCGCCGCGGGCAGCGGTGCCTCGACCGTCCGGGCGACGGGGGCCAGCCCGTGCAGGGGGACGTCGGGCGCCCGCCGGCTCACGGCCTGGCCGTGGTAGTAGTTCACGCCCAGGACGTCGATGGGCGCGGCGATGGTCGCCAGGTCGCCGTCGCGCACGTGGTCGGCGAGGCCGAGGTGGGCGACGTCGGCGAGGACGTCGTCGGGGTAGCGCGCACGGAAGAGCGGGTCGAGGAAGATCCGGTTCCACTGCCCGTCGACGAGGCGGGCGGCGTCGACGTCGTCCGGGTCGGTCGGGTCGGCGGGGTCGGTCACGTCGAGGTTGAGGCTGATCGCCAGCCGCGTGTGCGGGTCGCGGACCCGTAGCTCTCGGGCGACCGTCCCGTGGGCGAGGAGCAGGTGGTGGAGCGCGGCGAGCGACGCGCGGCGGTCCCGCCGGCCGGGGGCGTGCTGGCCGTTCCCGTAGCCGAGGAAGGCGGAGCACCACGGCTCGTTGAGCGTCGTCCAGACGGCGACCCGGTCGCCCAGCGCGTCGTGCAGGGTCAGCGCGTACTCGGCGAAGCGCTCGACGGTCTCCCGCGCCGCCCAGCCGCCGCGGTCCTCCAGCGCCTGGGGCAGGTCCCAGTGGTACAGCGTGAGCCACGGCGCGATCCCGGCCCCGAGCAGCGCGTCGACCAGGCGCGAGTAGTAGTCCAGCCCGATGTGGTTGACCGCGCCGCCGTCGGGTCGCACCCGGGCCCACGAGGCGGAGAATCGGTACGCGTCGAGGCCGAGCGACGCCAGCACGGCGACGTCCTCGGCGCTGCGGAAGTAGCTGTCGCAGGCGACCTCGCCGTCGTGGTCGTCGAGGATGGCGCCGGGGACGCGGCAGAACGCGTCCCAGATCGAGTCCCGGCGCCCCTCGAGGTGCGCCGCGCCCTCCACCTGGAAGGCGGCCGTCGAGGCACCCCAGACGAACCCGGGGGGCAGCGGGCCGGTCAGCGGCATGTCGGCCGTCATCGGTCCCTGCCTTCCGGGGACGCGTCGCCGGCTCCTGCGCCGCCCCCGCCGTCTGCCCCGCTGGTCGTCGGCGCCCCGGACGGGGCACCGGTGAGAGCGATCCCACCACTCCGCATCCTGGCGCCCGTCCGGGCCGGTGTCAACAACCTCCGACGACGCTCACGCCGGGTGGGCGGCCAGCCACGCCGTGCCGGCGTCCTGCTCGGCGGCGATCGCCGCACGGACGGCCCCCGCGGCGGCCTCCTCCACGGTGGCGGCAAACAGCGGCACCGAGGCCTTGACCTCACCGTCCACGACCAGGGTGGCCCCGTCCTCGTCCGCGCGGGACAGGTGCAGGCGACCGGTGTACCGCACCGGCGCGCCGAGGATCTCGATGACGACGGTGCCCCGTCGCTCCCCACCGGCGGGCGCCTCCCACGCCTCCACGTGGCGGACCTCCAACGTGGACCCCACGAACGAGCGGAACTGCGCGGGGATCTGGTCGGTCGGCATGGAGCGCCGCGTGGTGACGGTGAAGGCCCGCCCGGGATCGCCGACCACCGCCGCGTCCTGGGACAGCGCGCCCGAAGCGCGCAGCTTCTCGGCCACGAACTCCGGGTCGGCGAGCATCACACCCACCCGTGCCACGTCGGCGTCGTAGTGCAGCGTCGCACTCAGGTGCACAGCAGCCTCCAGGTCCGCACGGTGCGACGAGGCTAACAAGCCACGGGCTCCCGGCGCCTAGGCTTGCCGCGTGTCCACTCTCGGCGACCTCATCGCGCGGCACGGCGCGACACCTGCCCGCGACGTCGAGTGGCTGCACCTGCTGGTGGGGGACTGGCAGCTCGTCTCGGACCTCGCGTTCGCCGACCTCGTCCTCTGGCTGCCGACCTCGGCGGGCAGCTTCGTGGCGGTCGCGCAGTGCCGTCCCTCGACGGGCGCCACCGTGCACTACGACGACGTCGTCGGCTCCCCGGCGCCCGAGGGGCTGCGGCCCCAGCTCGAGCGCGCCATGGCCGACGTGACGATCCAGCGCTCGCGCGAGCCACGGTGGTTCGGCACCTACGCCGTGCGCGAGGAGGCGGTGCCGGTGGTGCACGGCGGGCGCGCGATCGCCGTCGTCGCGCGGCAGACGAACCTCGGCGGCGTGCGCACGCCCAGCCGGCTCGAGCTGAACTACGTCGAGGCCGCCGACGACCTCCTCGGCATGATCTCGCGTGGGGAGTACCCCTCGCCGGACTCCGCGACGGGCCCGCGGCGGGGCGCGCCGCGCGTCGGCGACGGCCTCATCCGGCTGAACGCCGAGGGAGAGGTCCTCTACGCGAGCCCGAACGCCCTGAGCTGCTTCCACCGGCTCGGCGTGCTGGGGTCGCTGGTCGGCGAGCCGCTCGCGGAGGTGACCACCGGGCTGCTGGAGGACCACTCGACGGTCGACGAGTCCCTGCCGCTCGTCGTGACGGGCCGCGCACCCTGGCGGACCGACATCGAGGCGCGCGGGGTGTGCATCTCGCTGCGTGCCGTCCCGCTCACCGAGCGGGGGCAGCGCACGGGCGCCGTCCTGCTCTGCCGGGACGTCTCCGAGCTGCGCCGCCGCGAACGGGAGCTGCTGACGAAGGAGGCGACCATCCGGGAGATCCACCACCGGGTGAAGAACAACCTCCAGACCGTCGCCGCGCTGCTTCGCCTCCAGGCCCGCCGCATGCACTCCCCGGAGGCCCGCGCGGCGCTGGAGGAGGCGATGCGGCGCGTGTCGACGATCGCACTCGTGCACGAGACCCTGTCGCAGGCGCTGGACGAGGCGGTGGACTTCGACGAGCTCGTGGACCGGAGCCTGCGGCTCGCGGCCGACGTCGCGTCGGCCGGCACGACCTCCGTGCGCACGGTCCGGACGGGGACGTTCGGGATGGTCCCGGCGGAGGGTGCGACGGCGCTCGCGCTCGTGCTGACGGAGCTCGTCACGAACGCCGTGGAGCACGGCCTGGCCGGCAAGGGCGGGGGGACCGTCGAGGTGCTCGCCGAGCGGTCAGGAGGGCACCTGCGCACGGTGGTGGCCGACGACGGCGTCGGCGTCGACCCGGACCGCGGACCGATGAGCGGCCTGGGCACGCAGATCGTGGCGACCCTCGTCCGCAACGAGCTCCGGGGCACCATCGAGTGGGCGCCGCGCGACGGCGGCGGCACGCAGGTGGTCGTCGACGTCGAGCTGCGGGACCGGCGCCGCGAGGTCTGACGCCCGTCGGCTCAGCGCGGTCGGACGCGCGTTCGGCGACGCGGCCATGCGCGATGAGGACAGACGTCGGCCCCGGGACCGCAGGGGGCGGAGGGGCCCGCGGCCGACGTGCTCAGGGGGCGTTCAGCCGGCGCGACGCGCCCGCGCGGTCCGCCGCTTCAGCGCGCGGCGCTCGTCCTCGGAGAGGCCGCCCCAGACGCCGGCGTCCTGGCCGGACTCCAGCGCCCACTTCAGGCAGGTGTCGATGACCGGGCAGCGACGGCACACGGCCTTCGCGTCCTCGATCTGCTGCAGGGCGGGACCGGTGTTCCCGATCGGGAAGAACAGCTCAGGGTCCTCGTCCAGGCAGGCAGCGCGGTGGCGCCAGTCCATCAGGTCAACTCCTCCAGAGACACGTCTGGTCCGGGCACACGTCTGGGCACACCCCTGGAGGGCGGCTCTTCGGTGAGGGGATCGATAGGCGAACGTCCTATGACTGCCCCAAGGGTCACATGGCTTCTTCCGCGTGCACAAGAGGTATCCGCTGTGTTTCGCGGGTGAAGCACTGAGGTGTTGCTCACATCGGTTCGATCGTGTGACCTACGACCCACGTCCTAGGCTCGCACGCGTGGTGAACAGGCGCATCCCGGACGACGGACCGACGCCCCCCGCAGCGGGCGACCCGGTGGCACGGCCGGTGCCGTGGGCCCTCGGCGTCGCGCTCGCCGGGGTCGGCGTCGAGGTGCTCGCCCTGCTGGTCTACGTCGGCACGTCGGTGGTCACGCTCGTCGACCGGGGCACCCGGTCACCGGCGGTCACGGCCTTCGTCCTCGTGTTCGTCCTCGGCGTGGCCGCCCTGCTCGTCGCGGCCGCCCGCGCACTGAGGCGCGGTGCCCGGCGGGCGCGCGGACCGCTGGTGACGTGGCAGCTGCTCCAGGCGGCGGTGGCCGGCAGCCTCCTCGCCGCCGGTGTGGAAGCGGTGGTCGTGGCGTACGCGGGCGGGGCGCTGGCCCTCGCCGTCATCGTGGTCGTGCTCCTGCTGAGCCCGCCGGTCACCGCGTTCACGGCGGAGGGCGACTGACCGACGGCGGGCCGGGCGCGGCGACCTGCACGGGAGTCGCCCGACCGCGGCTGACGACGGCCCCGCGGCC
>JAEWQZ010000420.1 GCA_023460255.1 Actinomycetes bacterium | reverse complement strand
CTCTGGTTCCTCGTGTTCATGCTCGGCGGCGCGGGCCCGCCGCCCGCCGTCCTGCCGGACACGATGGCGACGATCGGCGACTGGACGCCGCTGCGGCCGATGGTGACCGCCCTCCAGGACGCCTGGTCCGGTGACGGCTGGAACATCGGCCTGCTCGGCGTGCTCGCCCTCGTCGGGGTGGCGGGCGGGGCCGTGGCGGCCTGGCGCCTCGGCCGGGACTGAGACCCCGGCCGTCGTCGTCGGTCGTCAGCGGTCCGGTGCCGCCAGCCACGCGTCGACGCCCGCGAGGAGCCGCCGCTTGGTGCCGTCCGTGGTGCGCGAGGCGGTGATCGACGCACGGGCCAGCTCCGCGAGCCGCGCGTCGTCCAGGCCGTGCACGTGCCGTGCGACCTCGTACTGCGCGACGAGCCGGGACCGGAAGAGCAGCGGGTCGTCCGCGCCGAGCGCGACGGCCGCCCCTGCGTCGAGGAGGGTGCCCAGGGGCACGTGCTGCGGTTCGGCGAACACCCCGAGCGAGACGTTCGACGCCGGGCACAGCTCGAGGGCGACGCCCTCCCGCACGACGAGGTCGAGCACGCGGCGGTCCTCGGCGGCCCGCACGCCGTGGCCCAGCCGGTCGGGCGCGAGGTGCGCCAGGATCTCCGCGACGTGCTCCGCGCCGAGCAGCTCCCCGCCGTGCGGGACGGACGCCAGGCCGGCGCGCCGGGCGATCGCGAACGCGGGCGCGAACTCGTCGGTCTCGCCCTTGCGCTCGTCGTTGCTCAGACCGAAGCCGACCACCTGACCCGGGCCGTCGCCCGCGTAGCGTGCGGCCAGCCTGGCCAGCGTGCGCGCCTCCAGCGGGTGCCGCAGCCGCGATGCCGCGACGACGACGCCGACCTCCACCCCGGTGCGGGCGCTCGCCGAGCGGGCCTCGTCGAGCACGATCTCCAGCGCCGCCGTCAGCCCCCCGACGAACGGGGCGTACGACGTCGGGTCCACCTGGATCTCCAGCCGGCCCGAGCCCTCCGACGCGTCGTCGGCCGCCGCCTCGGCGACGATCCGGCGCATCGCCGGCTCCGAACGCACGCAGGCGCGCGCGGCGTCGTAGAGGCGCTGGAAGCGGAACCAGCCGCGGGCGTCGGCGGGGACGGTGAGCGGGTCGCCGTCGAGCAGCGCATGGGGGAGCCGGACGCCGTGCTCCGCGGCGAGCTCGGCCAGCGTCTCGAGCCGCATGGACCCCGTGAAGTGCAGGTGCAGGTGCGCCTTGGGCAGGGCCGCCAGGTCACGCACGTGGGCAGTCTGCCAGCACGCGGGGGCGTGGGCCGGACGACGGCGGCCCGCCGCGGGCCTCAGGGCGCGGGCAGCAGCCCGAGCTCGAGGGCCACGGTGACGGCCCGGGTGCGGTCGTCCACGCCGAGCTTGGCGAAGATCCGCAGGAGGTGGGTCTTCACCGTGGCCTCGCCGATGAAGAGCTCCGCGCCGATCTGCGCGTTGCTCAGGCCGCGGGCGACGGCGCGCAGGACCTCGAGCTCGCGCGGCGTCAGCCGCTCCCCGGCACCGCGCACGCGCTGCACCAGGCGCCGCGCCACCGACGGGCCGAGCACCGTCTCGCCGGCGGCGACCGCCCGCACCGCCGCGACCAGGTCGTCCCGCGGCGTGTCCTTGAGGAGATAGCCGGTCGCACCGGCCTCGACGGCCCGCAGGATGTCCGCGTCCGTCTCGTACGTGGTGAGCACGACGACGCGCGCCTGCGGGACCTCCTGGAGGATCCGCGCGGTGGCGGCCGCGCCGTCGAGCACGGGCATACGCAGGTCCATCAGCACGACGTCGGGGCGCAGCCGGGCGGCGGCCCCGCACGCCTGCTCGCCGTCGCCCGCCTCGCCGACGACGTCGAGGTCCGGCTCGCCCGCGAGCAGGCCGAGGATCCCGGCCCGGACCACCGGGTGGTCGTCGACCACCAGCACTCGCACCGTCACGGCGTGGCCTCCTCGTGCGCGTCGGTAGCGGCGGGCGCGGGGCCGTCGCCGGCGAGGTCCCGGCCCGCCGGCAGGGTGACCTGCACGGCGGTTCCCTGCCCCAGGTCGCTCGCCACGGTGAGCTCACCACCGCCCGACGCCACCCGGTCCCGCATGCCGCGCAGCCCGAAGCCCTCGACGGCCTCGGGCGGCATGCCCTCGCCGTCGTCGACCACCTCGAGCCGCACGACGGCGCCGGTCGGCCCGTCCTGGTCCGGCCGGTCCGCGTCGTCGGCCCGGTCCACGGTGAGGGCGAGCCGGACGACGCTCGCCCGGGCGTGCCGGCGCACGTTCGCCAGGGCCTCCTGCGCCGCGCGGAGCAGGATCACCTCGCGTTCGCGGCTGAGCAGGTCGAGAGCCCCGGGGTCCGCGGCGAGCCGCACGGTGACCCCCGTCTCCTGGCCGAACCGCGCGGCGAGCCGCTCCAGCGCCTCGGCCAGCGTCGACCCGGCCAGGTCGACCGGGCCGGCCACGGCCACGAGGGCGCGCGCCTCGGCGAGGTTCTCCCGGGCCGTCCGCTCGATGAGCTCGAGGCGCCCGACGGCGTCGGCGGGCGCCGACCGGCGCAGGTCGGCCGCCGCGGACTGGGCGAGCATCACCACGCTCGTGAAGCCCTGGGCGAGGGTGTCGTGGATCTCCCGTGACATGCGCTCGCGCTCGGCCAGGACCCCGGCGGCGTGGTGCGACGCCGCCGCGTCCGCCTGGGCCTCCTCGAGCTGGGCGAGCAGGGCCGCTCGCTCCTCGCTCTGCTCGGCCACCTGGGTCACCCACAGGCCGAGGACGACGGAGAACACGATCGCGATGCCCGCCTGGGTGAGCAGGGGGCCCGCGTTCGCCAGCTCGATGTCGGCCTGCACCGCGATCGTGACGAACACGACAGCCGTGAGCAGGACGGTCAGCAGCACGCCCTGGACGCGCGTCTCGGCGAAGTACCAGACCTGGCTGTAGGCGATGAACAGCAGCAGGGTGCCGGTCTCGGTCGCGGACACGACGACGCCGACGCACGCGATCATCACGACCAGGTAGGACGTGGCCATCGCCGTGCGACCCGTCTTCGCGGCCCGTCGCCCGAGGGTCACGTACGCGACGAGAAGCACGACGAACGTCACGAGGGCTGCGCCGAAGCCCACCCCCGCCGTGGGCCGTTCGAACGCGTACGCCGCGACCGCGAGCGCCCACAGGGCGTAGAAGGCCACGTCCCAGCCG
>JAEWQZ010000419.1 GCA_023460255.1 Actinomycetes bacterium | reverse complement strand
GACCACCGGATGCTCGTGACGGCCGTGCGCAACCTCCTCGACAACGCGGTGACGTACTCCGACCCGGGGACCCGGGTCGCCGTCGCCACCTCCGTCGACGCCGAGCGAGGCACGGTCGACGTGACGGTGGTCGACCAGGGCATCGGGATCCCCGCGGCGGCCCAGGCCCGCGTCTTCGAGCGGTTCTACCGCGTCGACCCCGCCCGCGCGCGTGACACCGGAGGCACGGGCCTGGGGCTGAGCATCGTCAAGCACGTCGTCGCGGACCACGGGGGAGAGGTGACGCTGTGGTCCGAGCCGGGCCACGGCTCCACGTTCACCATCCGCCTGCCCCTGCCGCCGGGCACCGAGCCGGAAGGAAGCGCATGACCCGCATCCTCGTCGTGGAGGACGAGCCGTCCTACCGCGAGCCGTTGGCCTACCTCCTCCGCAAGGAGGGGTACGACGTCGTCGAGGCCGCCGCCGGGGACGTCGCGCTCGAGCGCTTCGCCGACGGCGGGGCGGACCTCGTCCTGCTCGACCTCATGCTGCCCGGGGTGAGCGGCACCGAGGTGTGCCGTGAGCTGCGCCGGCGCAGCGACGTCCCGGTGATCATGCTGACCGCGAAGGACAGCGAGATCGACAAGGTCGTCGGGCTCGAGCTCGGCGCCGACGACTACGTGACCAAGCCGTACTCGTCCCGCGAGCTCCTCGCCCGGGTGCACGCCGTGCTGCGTCGGCGCGGGACGGCGCCGGTCGCCGACGAGCCCGACGCGCTCGCGGTCGGGCGCGTCCGGCTCGACCCCGACCGGCACGTCGTCGAGGTCGACGGCCGGCCCACCGCCTTCCCGCTCAAGGAGTTCGAGCTGCTCGAGCTCCTCCTGCGCAACGCCGGCCGGGTCCTCACCCGCGGGCAGCTCATCGACCGCGTCTGGGGTTCGGACTACGTCGGGGACACCAAGACGCTCGACGTCCACGTCAAGCGGATCCGCGCCAAGATCGAGCCGGACCCGGCCCACCCCGTGCACCTGCTCACCGTGCGCGGGCTGGGCTACAAGATCGCCGACGACGCCTGAGGCGAACGCTCGCCGGCCGTTCACCGGGGGTTCAGCCGGCGACGGCGTCCCGGTCACCTGTCGCTCCTACGGTCGGCGACGGCCGCCTACGCACCGCGGGCGGTGGAACGCGACAGGACGGATGACAGTGAAGCCTCACCGACGCACGTTCGGCATGATCGCCGCCTTCGGCGCCCTCGCGCTGACCCTGGCCGCCTGCGGCTCGGACGACCCCACCGGCGACGCCACCACCGACCCGACGACCGACGCCGAGCCCTCCACGGTCGAGTCCGTGAGCGGCAACCTCGTCGGCGCGGGGGCCTCCTCCCAGGAGTCGGCCATGCAGGCCTGGATCGCCGGCTTCCAGGCGGGCAACCCTGACGCCACGGTCTCCTACGACCCGGTCGGCTCCGGCGGCGGCCGCACCCAGTTCACCGAGGGTGGCACCGCCTTCGGCGGCACCGACGCCGCGCTCGACGAGGAGGAGTGGGCCCTGGCCGAGGAGCGTTGCGCCCCCGGCGTGCCCGCCGAGCTCCCGCTCTACATCTCCCCGATCGCCGTGGCCTTCAACCTCCCGGACATCACCTCCCTCAACATGTCCGCCGAGACGATCGCCAAGATCTTCAACGGCGAGATCACCTCGTGGGACGCGCCGGAGATCGCCGAGGCGAACCCGGACGTGGACCTGCCCGCGCTCGCCATCACGCCCGTGAACCGCTCCGACGAGTCGGGCACCACCGAGAACTTCGTCGAGTACCTCGCCGCGGCCGCGGGCGGTGCCTGGCCGCACGAGGTGAGCGGTGACTGGCCGGTCTCCGGCACCCAGTCGGCGCAGGGCACCTCGGGCGTGGTCCAGACCACCCAGTCCGCGGAGGGCGCCATCACCTACGCCGACGCCTCGAAGGTCGGGATGCTGGGTACCGTCGCCGTGCAGGTCGGTGACGAGTACGTCCCGTACTCGCCTGAGGCGGCGGCGGCCGTCGTCGACGCCTCGCCGCTGGCCGAGGGGCGTGCGGCCACGAGCCTCGTCCGCGAGCTCGAGCGCGACACCGCGGAGTCGGGCGTCTACCCGATCGTCCTGGTGTCCTACACGATGGCCTGCACCGCCTACGACGACGCCGAGACGGCGTCGCTGGTCAAGGCCTTCCTCACGTACGTCGCCGGCGAGGAGGGCCAGCAGGCCGCCTCGGACGCGGCCGGCTCCGCGCCGATCTCCGCCGACATGCGCGCCGCGGTGATGGAGATCGTGGACCAGATCTCCTGACCGCCGGGGCGGGAGGGCTGCCTGGATCAGCACGTCGGGCCCAGTGTTCCCCTGGTGTTCACCCCGCGTTCACCTGACGGCGAGGCCGGCGTACCGGGCCTTCCTACGCTGGATGCCGACGGGGCGACCGCCCCGCCCAGGATCGGAGGACCGTGACCCGACGCCGCAGGGCGCTGACGATCGCGCTCGCGTCGGCCGCAGCCGTCGGCCTCGGCGCGTGCGGCTCGGACGATCCCGTCAACCACCCCTGGCGACCGGGCGGCGCGACCGCCGGCGCCACCGCTGCGCCCCCCGCGCCCCAGGGCGACCTGACCGGCACGCTGGCCGGCGCCGGGGCCTCGTCCCAGGAGTCGGCGATGGCGGCGTGGGCCGCCGGCTTCGGCGCCGCCAACCCGGACGTCGTGATCAGCTATGACCCGGTCGGTTCCGGGGGCGGCCGGACCCAGTTCTCCGAGGGCGGCATCGCGTTCGCGGGCAGCGACGCACCGCTGGACGAGGCAGAGCTCGCGGACGCCCGGGAGCGGTGCGCGCCCGGCGACGTCGCCGAGCTCCCCCTGTACGTCTCCCCGATCGCCGTGGTCTTCAACCTCGACGGCGTCACGACCCTGAACATGTCCCCCGCGACGGTCGCGGGGGTCTTCGCCCGGACGATCACGCGCTGGGACGCCCCGGAGATCGCCGCTGACAACCCCGGCGTCGACCTCCCGGACCAGGCGATCACGCCGGTCACCAGGTCCGACGAGTCGGGCACCACCGAGAACTTCACCGAGTACCTCGCCGCGGCCGCACCCGCGGCGTGGCCCTACGAGCCCAGCGGGAACTGGCCGCTCGACGGCGGGCAGTCCGCGCAGGGCACCTCCGGCGTCGTGCAGACGGTGACCGACGGCACCGGGACGATCGGGTACGCCGACGCCTCGAAGGCCGGGACGCTCGGCACGGTCGCCCTCGGCGTCGGCGACCAGTTCGTGCCCTACTCGCCCGAGGCGGCCGCCGCCCTCGTCGACGCCTCGCCGCGCGCGGAGGGCAGGCCGGACACCAGCCTCGTCGTCGAGCTCGACCGGACGACGACCGCCCCCGGCGCGTACCCCCTGGTCCTCGTCTCGTACACGCTCGCCTGCACCGCCTACGACGACGCGGGCACCGCCGAGCTGGTCGCCGGGTTCCTCGGCTACGTGGCGAGCGAGGAGGGGCAGGCCACGGCTGCCTTCTCCGCCGGGGCGGCGCCCCTGTCGCCGGCCATGCGTGAGCGCGTGCTGGCGGTCGTGGAGGGGATCGCGCCGTGACCGCCTCACGCGCGCAGACCCCCGAGGCCGCGCCGGTCGCGCCCCCCGTCCCGACCGTCCGCGGCGGCGCCCACGACCGGGCCGGCCGCGCCTTCCGCTGGCTCGCCACCGGCTCCGGCGTCCTCATCCTGGCGGTGCTCGCGGCCGTCGCCGGGTTCCTCCTGCTGGAGGCGTGGCCGGCGATCTCCGCCGACCCGGAGGAGCTGACGGCGATCAGCTGGATCCCCGAGGACGGGTCGCTCCTGCGGTACATCGGCCCGCTCGCGTTCGGCACCGTCCTGGCCGCGGTGCTCGCGCTGGTGCTCGCGGTCCCGGTCGCCATCGGGATCGCCCTGTTCATCTCGCACTACGCGCCGCGCCGGATGGCCGACGTCCTCGGCTACCTCGTGGACCTGCTCGCCGCCATCCCGAGCGTCGTCTACGGCCTGTGGGGCGGCCTGTGGCTCGCGCCGCGGCTCCAGGGGGTCTGGGACGGACTCGCCGGGACGCTGGGCTTCGTCCCGATCTTCGAGGGGCCTGCGGCGACGCCGCCGCGCGTCATGATGACCGTCGGCGTCGTGCTCGCGGTGATGATCCTGCCGATCGTCACCGCCGTGTCGCGCGAGGTGTTCCTCCAGACCCCGCGCCTGCACGAGGAAGCCGCGCTGGCCCTCGGCGCGACGCGCTGGGAGATGGTCCGGATGGCGGTGCTTCCGTTCGGCCGGTCCGGGGTGATCAGCGCGTCCATGCTCGGCCTCGGTCGTGCGCTGGGCGAGACGATGGCCGTCCTGATGATCCTCTCGCCCGGGTTGACGTACAGCTGGGCGCTGCTCATGGCGGGCCGCCACCAGACGATCGCCGCGAACATCGCCCTGCAGTTCCCCGAGGCGAACCCGCTCGGCGTCAGCGCCCTGGTCGCCACCGGTCTGGCCCTCTTCGTCATCACCCTGCTCGTCAACATGGCGGCCCGCTGGGTCGTGGCGCGCAGGGCCGCGTTCTCGGGAGCGAACTGATGGCCACGCCCACCCGCGCCGAGGCGCCGACGACGCGCGAGCTCCTCACGCGGCCCGACCGTCGCAGGCACGGGATCGACCGCGCGATGCGGGTGGTCGTCACGGGCGCGTTCCTCGTCGCGATGGTGCCGCTCGTCTCGCTGGTCTGGATCGTCGTGTCGGAGGGGTACCAGCGGCTCAGCCCGTACTTCCTCGTGGTGTCGATGCGGGGCGTCTTCGGCGGGATGGACGCCGGCGGGATCTACCACGCGATCCTGGGCACCCTGCTGGTCACCGGCGCCGCTGCGGTCATCTCCGTGCCGATCGGCCTGATGACGGCGGTCTACCTCGTCGAGTACGGGCGCGGTCCCGTGGCACGAGCCGTGACGTTCTTCGTCGACGTCATGACCGGCATCCCGTCGATCGTCGCCGGCCTGTTCGCGTACGCGCTGTTCGCGATCTTCTTCGGCCCGGGCGTGCGGATGGGCGTCGCTGGCGCGGTGGCACTGTCGGTGCTGATGATCCCCGTGGTCGTCAGGTCCACCGAGGAGATGCTCCGGCTGGTGCCGAACGAGCTGCGCGAGGCGTCCCTGGCACTGGGCGTGCCGAAGTGGCGCACCATCGTCAAGGTCGTGCTCCGTACGTCGGCCGCGGGCATCATCACGGGCGTCATGCTGGCGGTCGCCCGGGTCATCGGTGAGACCGCCCCGCTGCTCATCACCCTCGGCGTCGTCGACTCCATCAACTCCGACCTCTTCGAGGGCCGGATGATGACGCTGCCCGTCTTCATCTACCGGCAGTACTCGCAGGGCCTGGTCCCCTGCCGGCCGGACCAGCTCGACTGCATCGCCACCATCAACTTCGACCGGGCGTGGGCGGCGGCGCTCGTGCTGGTCGGCATCGTGCTGCTGCTCAACCTGCTGGCGCGCCTCGTCGCGCGGCGCTTCGCCCCGGCCAAGGGGCACTGAGGAGAACCATGGCCCAGCGCATCGACGTCACGGACCTCGACGTCTACTACGGCGACTTCCGCGCCGTGGCTGACGTGTCGATGGTCATCGAGCCGCGGTCGGTCACCGCCCTCATCGGCCCGTCCGGGTGCGGCAAGTCCACCTTCCTGCGGACGCTGAACCGGATGCACGAGGTCATCCCCGGGGCACGGGTGGAGGGCACGGTCCTCGTGGACGGGGTCAACCTCTACGACCGCGACGTCGACCCGGTGGCGGTCCGCCGGCAGATCGGCATGGTGTTCCAGCGGCCGAACCCGTTCCCGACGATGTCGATCGCGGAGAACGTGCTGGCGGGTGTGCGCCTGAACAACCGGCGGATCTCGAGGTCCGACGCCGCCGACCTCGTGGAGTCGTCCCTGCGTGGGGCGAACCTGTGGAAGGAGGTCAAGGACCGGCTCGGCAAGCCGGGCTCCTCGCTCTCCGGCGGTCAGCAGCAGCGGCTGTGCATCGCGCGCGCGATCGCCGTGAAGCCCCAGGTGCTCCTCATGGACGAGCCGGCGTCAGCCCTGGACCCGATCTCGACGCTCGCGATCGAGGAGCTCATCGCGGAGCTGAAGAACGAGTACACGATCGTCATCGTCACCCACAACATGCAGCAGGCAGCACGGGTGAGCGACCGGACGGCGTTCTTCAACGTCACCGAGGCGGGGGAACCGGGGCGACTGGTGGAGATGGACGACACGGGCGTGATCTTCTCGGTGCCGGCCCAGAAGGCGACGGAGGACTACATCTCCGGTCGCTTCGGCTGACCCCGGGCGTCGTCAGCCCCTCAGATCGCGGCGGCAGGCGCAGATCGCGGCGCCCGAGCGCCGCGATCCGCGTCGCGCGCCGCGATCTGCGCAGGAGGGGCGGGTCAGTCCTCGGGCACGAGGTCTGCGTACTCCGGCAGGGTCCCGTCCAGCACCGGCACGGCGACGACGGCGCTGCGGCGCCCGTCGACGACGAGCGCCAGGGGCACCGTCCCGCCGGGGGCGGCCGGGACGGCGTCGAGGTCGACCGGCTCGTGGTCCGGCCCGAGCAGCACCGTCGCGCCCGCGGGCACCCGCACCTGCGTGCCCTGGTCGTCGGCGCCCTCGGGCGCGACGCTCACCTGCACGGTGTCGTCGCCGCTGTTGGTCAGGTAGCCGACGACGGCGCCCGGGCCGCCCTCTGCGGTCGCGACGACGAGCAGGTTGCCGGCCCGGACGTCGCCGACCTCGACGCCGATCCCGTCCGAGGGCTCGTAGGCCCTGCTGGTGGTGATCTCGTTGGTCGCGGAGCACCCGGCGAGGGCGAGGGCCACGGGGGCGAGGACGGCGGCGAGGACGGCGCCGCGCCACGCGCGGCGGGGCGTGCGGGACGGCGTCACAGGTGCTCCAGCTCTCGGCTCATCGGCGGTTGGCGACGGCCGACGGGACTGTCGACGGACCGCCGCCAGGGGGGAACACGGTACCCGCGCGGCCTCCAGGCCGGCACATCGCGCCCGTGACCTGCGCAAACGGTCAGAACCGCCGGATCTTCCGCCGCGTGGGCGTGGTAGGATGGGCATCCGCGAAAGGGGACGCCTCCACATGACTTTCACCGTAGGCGAGACTGTCGTCTATCCGCACCACGGCGCAGCGCTCATCGAGGAGATCAAGACCCGGACCATCCGCGGCGAGGACAAGCTCTACCTCAAGCTCAAGGTCGCCCAGGGCGACCTGACGATCGAGGTCCCGGCCGAGAACGTCGACCTCGTCGGCGTGCGCGACGTGGTGGGCGCCGAGGGGCTCGAGCGGGTCTTCGACGTCCTGCGTGCCCCGTACACCGAGGAGCCGACCAACTGGTCGCGCCGCTACAAGGCCAACCTCGAGAAGCTCGCCTCCGGCGACGTCATCAAGGTCGCCGAGGTCGTCCGTGACCTCTCCCGCCGCGACGCCGACCGCGGGCTCTCGGCCGGCGAGAAGCGCATGCTGGCCAAGGCTCGCCAGATCCTCGTCTCGGAGCTCGCGCTCGCCGAGCACACCGAGGAGGAGAAGGCCGAGGCCATCCTCGACGAGGTCCTCGCCTCCTAGCCCGACCGGGAGCCGGCCGTGCGCGCCGTCGCGATCCTCACCGCCGCGGGCTCGGGGACGCGGCTCGGCCACGCCCTGCCCAAGGCCCTCGTGCCGATCGGCGGGGTCCCGCTCGTCGTGCACGCCGCCCGGGCCCTGGCTCGCTCCGGGGTCGTCCGGCGCCTCGTGGTGACGGCTCCGCCGGACGCGGCCGGGGACGTGGGCCGGGTCCTCGAGGAGTCCGGCC
>JAEWQZ010000418.1 GCA_023460255.1 Actinomycetes bacterium | reverse complement strand
CCATGGACCCGGCGACGCCCCAGGCGACGCTGGCGGACCTGGCGACGCGGGTCCCCGAGACGCGGGTGCACATCGCCCGCCACCCGGCGGCCTACCCGGCCCTGCTGGACTGGCTCGCGTCCCTGGGCGACCCCGAGGTCGCGCGGGCGGTGGCCGAGCGCCGGGCGACGGGGGGCTGACCGCTCCCGCTCAGGCCGCGACGGCCCGCAGCACCGCGACGAGGAACTGACCGTCCGGCGTGAACGGACGCAGGTCCCACGTGCCGAGCGCGAGGTCGAGCTCGAGCCCCGCGGCGGCGACGTCGTCGAAGAAGCGCGCGTACGGGTAGCCGTGGGCCGCGCCGAAGCCGACGACGACGCGCCCGCCGGGTGCCAGGTGCGCGCCCATCCGGCGGAGCACCTCCGGCTCGGTGCCCTCGGCGACGAAGGTGATGACGTTGCCGGCGCAGAGGACCACGTCGAACGGCTCGACGCCGTCGGCGAGCAGGTCGAGCTCCGCCAGGTCGCCGACGCGCCAGTCGGGGCCGGGGTGGTCGGCGCGGGCGGCCTCGATGAGGACCGGGTCGACGTCGACGCCCACCACGTGGTGCCCGCGGGCGTGCAGCTCGCTGCCCACCCGGCCGGGGCCGCAGCCGGCGTCCAGCACCCGGGCCCCGCGCGGCACCATCGCGTCCACGAGGCGCGCCTCGCCCGCGAGGTCGGCGCCCTCGGCGGCCATCCGGCGGAACCTGTCCGCGTACCAGTGCGAGTGGTTCGGGTCGGCCTCGACGCGGGCTTCCCAGCGGGTCTGGCGGCGGGTGCTCATGGGTCAAGTGTCCCCGACCTGGCGCCGCTGCCCGCGTCGGCCGGCACGGGCGCCGCGCTGTGCGGAGGATCGGCCGCGGGATGTGCGGCCGATCCTCCGCAGAGCCCGCCGGATCACGGGAGTGACGTCAGCGCGGAGCACGACGGCCCACACGGTCGGATCGACCCGGTCCAGCCCCGACCTCGCAGGGCTGACGCCACCTGCGCGGCCGTTCGACATGGCGTGCCGGCGACGTGGCTCCACCGGTACCGGAGCGTGAGCTCGCGGCGGGCGATCCGCACCGCGTTGTCCCGCCAGGCGTCCGCGTCCGTGCGGTCGCCGACGTGCGCGAGCCGGCCGTCGAGCTCGATCCGGACGGCGAACGCCTCGTAGTCGACGTCGGCCCGGATCCAGCGCCCGTCGAGCTGCTCCCAGCGCTGCCGGACCGACCTCGGCAGCCCGTGGGCGCCCTCGACGTCGCGGTGGTACCGCAGCTCGAGAGGTGACTCGGCGCCGTCGGCCACGGCAGCCAGCAGCGCCACCAGCAGGGTCCGCCGGACGACGTGGGGCCGGAGCTCGGCGGCCTCGAGGACCTGCTCGGGCCAGGTCCGTGCCCGGACGGCGGCGCACACGAGCGCGACGGCCTCGTCGTCGCTGCGGGCGGCGGCCACGAGGTCGAGCACGGTCGCTCCGCGCGTGGTCACCGGGAACCTCGCGACGACCTCGCCGTCGAGCCTGCGCCGGCGGTGCACCCGCACCCCCCGCGTCGGAGCCACGCGTCGGTGCTCGGGGATCGACACGTCGATGATCCGGGGCGGCCGTTGCACGTAGCCCAGGACGTGCCCGGCCGCACCGTGGCTCAGGTGCGCGTCCGCGCCCGCGACGAGAAGAGCGCCCCGGGCCTCGGACCGCCATCCGACGGGTCCCGAGTGCACGACGACGACGCCCCGGTGCAGCCGCTGCCAGGCGCCGCGCCGGACCTGCCGCTCGACGGCGTCGGACGTCAGCCCCAGTGCGCGGAGCTGGGACAGAGACAGGACGTCGTCCTGACGGGCGGCATGGCGTCGTACGGTCTCGAGCCGGGTGCGGTCCATGCGGCGAGCCGATCACGGGCGACGTTCACGGCGCCGCTCCCGACCCGTTCCCTGTGCACGTCTCGGACTGTCCGAGCCCTGTGGAGCGCCGCACCGCTGCCACAGGTCTGCGGAGGATCGGCCGCAGGATGTGCGGCCGATCCTCCGCAGAGCGAGCACCGAACGTCAGTGCTCCTTGGCCTCCTTGGCCGCCGCCGCGACCTTCTCCACGAGGTGGCTGGGCAGCACGTCGTAGTGGTCGAACTGCGCCGTGAACGTGCCGCGCCCGCCGGTCATCGACCGCAGGTCCATGACGTACCGCGAGATCTCGCCCTCGGGCACCATCGCCTGGATCTGGCTCAGACCGCTCCCGGTGGTGTCGGTGCCGGCGATGCGCCCGCGACGGGACGACAGGTCGCCCATGATGTCGCCCTGGAGCTCCTGCGGGACCGTCACGGTGATGAGCGAGACCGGCTCGAGGACGACGGCCCCCGCCTTGGCCATGGCCTCCTTCAGGCCCATGGACGCGGCGGTGCGGAACGCCATCTCGGAGGAGTCGACGGGGTGGAACTTGCCGTCGTAGCACTCGACCTTGACGTCCACGACGGGGAAGCCGTGCACGCCGCCGAGCGACATCTGCTCCATCACGCCCTTCTCCACCGCGGGGATGAAGTTGCGCGGGATCGCGCCGCCGACGATCGAGTCGACGAACGCCGAGCCCTCGCCGCGTGCCGTCGGGCTGACCCGCAGCTGGCAGACGGCGTACTGGCCGTGGCCGCCCGACTGCTTCTTCAGCTTGCCCTCGGCCTCGGCGGTGCGCGTGATGGTCTCGCGGTAGGCGATCTGCACGTCCTCCGTCACGACGTTCACGCCGAACTTGCGGGCCAACCGCTCGAGCGCGACGGCGATGTGCGTGTCCCCGGTGCCGCGCAGGATCGTCTGCCCGGCGTCGTTCCGGTCGATCGCCAGGCTCGGGTCCTCGCCCACCAGCCGCTGGAGCGCCGACGAGAGCTTGTCGTCGTCGGCCTGCGTGAGCGGCTTGAGCGCGAGGGCGTACGGCGTCGGGCGGGGCGGGGCGGGGCGCACGTGCACCGTCATGCCGCGCTTGGCGAGGGTCGAGCCCGTCGGCGTGGCGGCGAGCTTCGCGACGGCGCCGATGTCGCCGGCGACGAGCGCCTCGACGTTGGTGTGCTCCTTGCCGCGCAGCCGGAAGAGGCCGTGCATGCGCTCCTCGGTGCCGCTGACCGCGTTCACCAGCCGGTCCTCGTTCCGCACGGTGCCGGAGAGCACCTTGAACATCGAGACCTGCCCGACGAACGGGTCGGCGACCGTGCGGAAGACGTGGAGCAGCGGGTCGCCGGACGGGTCGGCCGCGACCTCGGTCTCCGGACCGTCCGGGGTGCCGGCGTGCACGGTCACGGGCCGGTCGGCGGGCGACGGGCCGAGCTCGCACAGGTAGTCGGCCAGGCGGTCGACGCCGACGCCGGTCGTCGCGGAGCCGAGCAGCACCGGGAACTCGTCGCAGTCGCGGACCTCGTGCACGAGCGCCTTCTCGAGCTCGGCGGCCGAGGGGACCTCGCCGGACAGGTAGCGCTCGAGCTGCTCGTCGTCGCCGGAGACGATCTCCTCGGCGACCTCGTCGTGCAGGCGCTTCTCCTCCTCGGCGACGTCGGCGGGCAGCGCCTCGGTGTGGTGGCTGCCGTCCGCGCCGTACGCGTACCCCTCCTCGGTGAGCAGGTCGGCGACGCCGTGGAACGCCTCCTCCTCGCCGATCGGCAGCTCGAGGGGGACGATCCCGCTGCCGAACGTGGCGCGCAGCTGCTCGAGGACGCGGTGGAAGTCCGCTCGCGGCTTGTCCTCCTTGGTGAGGAAGATCATCCGCGGGATGCCGAGCTCCTCGCACTGCTGCCAGACGATCTGGGTGCCGACCTCGACCCCGTCGACGGCGCTGACCACGACGAGCGCGAGGTCGGCGACGGACAGGGCGGCGTCGACGCCCGCGGCGAAGTCGGCGTAGCCGGGGGTGTCGATGAGGTTGATCAGGTACTCGCGCCCGTCGGACGCCTTCCACTGAAAGGGGGCGACGGCCGGGGAGAGCGAGATGCCGCGCTTGATCTCCTCGGGCTCGGTGTCGCACACCGTGGTGCCCTCTTCGACGCGGCCCAGACGCGGGACGACCCCAGCCCGGTGGAGGAGGGCTTCGGCCAGGGTCGTCTTGCCCGCACCGCTGTGGCCCACCAGGGCCACGTTGCGGATGGTTGTGGTGTCCATGCTGCTCCTTCGTTGGAGTGGCCCTTCCGGTGCAGGTTAGTCACGCAGGCG
>JAEWQZ010000417.1 GCA_023460255.1 Actinomycetes bacterium | reverse complement strand
GGCCGGGGACGCGGCGTCGCCGCCGGTCGGCTGGGCGCCCGCGGCGCCGACGCGCGCGAGGACCGCGCCGACGGCGACGGTCTCGTCCTCGCCGACGACGAGCTCGACGACCGTGCCCGCGACCGGGGACGGGATCTCGGTGTCGACCTTGTCGGTGGAGACCTCCAGGAGCGCCTCGTCGACCTCGACCGTGTCGCCGACGTTCTTGAGCCACCGCGTGACGGTGCCCTCGGTCACGGACTCGCCGAGCGCGGGCATGGTCACGTCCTGCGTGGCACCGCCACCCTGACCCTCCGCCGGTGCCGCCTGTGCAGGCGCCTCGTCGGCCGTCTCCGCCTCTGCCGTCTCCGCCTCTGCCGTCTCCGCCTCGGCGGGCTCGGGCCGGGCAACCTCGGACGGCACCTGGGCGGCCTGCTGCTTCGCGCCCACGTCGGCTGCGTCAGCGGGCTCGGGGGCCTGTGGCTCCTCCGGCTGCTCGGCTGCCTGCGGCTCGTCCGACTGCTCGGGTGCCGGCTGGCTGGACGACGCCTCGTCGGGCGAGCCGATCCGCGCCAGGGGGGCGCCGACCTCGACCGTCTCGTCCTCGGGCACGAGGATCTCCAGCAGTGTCCCGCTCAGGGGGGAGGGGATCTCGGTGTCGACCTTGTCGGTCGAGACCTCGAGCAGCGGCTCGTCGACCTGGACGGAGTCGCCGACCTGCTTGAGCCACCGGGTCACGGTGCCCTCGGTGACGCTCTCGCCGAGGGCCGGCATCTGCACGGTGTCGGACATGACCTGGGTCTCCTTCGATCGGGTCAGTTGTGAGCGTGCAAGGGCTTGCCGGCCAGGGCCAGGAAGGCCTCGCCGAGAGCCTCGTTCTGGGTGGGGTGCGCGTGCACGAGGGCTGCGACGTCCTCGGGGTGCGCCTCCCAGTTCACGACCAGCTGCCCCTCGGCGATGAGCTCGCCGACCCGGGCGCCGATCATGTGGACGCCCACGACGGGGCCGTCCTTGCGCCGGACCAGCTTGACGAAGCCGGTGGTGCCGAGGATCTGGCTCTTCCCGTTGCCGCCGAGGTTGTAGTCGAGGGTCTGGACGGCGTCCGCGCCGAACTGCTCCTTGGCCTTGGCCTCGGTGAGTCCGACGGACGCGACCTCCGGCTCGGAGTAGGTGACCCGGGGGATGCCCGACTCGACGATGGGCGCCGGGCCCAGGCCGGCGATCTCCTCCGCCACGAAGATGCCCTGCGCGAAGCCGCGGTGGGCCAGCTGGAGCCCGGGGACGATGTCGCCGACGGCGAACACGTTGGGGACGCTGGTGCGCAGGCGCTCGTCGGTGAGGACGAACCCACGATCCATCCGCACGCCCTGCTCCTCGTAACCGAGGCCCTCGGTGCGCGGACCGCGGCCGACGGCGACGAGCAGGTACTCGGCGTCGTACGTCGTGCCGTTCTCGAGCGTGACGTGGACCCCGTCGTCGTCCTGCGTCACGCCCTGGAAGCGCACCCCGACCGAGAACTTGATCCCGCGCTTGCGCAGCGCGCGCTCGAACGCCTTGGACAGCGCCTCGTCCTCGGCGGGGATGAGGTGGGGGAGCGCCTCGACGATCGTCACCTCGGCGCCGAAGGAGCGCCACACGCTGGCGAACTCGCTGCCGATGACCCCGCCGCCCAGCACGACGACCGAACCGGGCACGTGGTCCAGCGTCAGGGCGCCGTCGGACGTCATCACGCGGCCGCCGATGTCCAGGCCGGGCAGGGTCCGCGAGTAGGAGCCGGTGGCGAGCACCACGTGGCGGCCCTGGTACCGCTGTCCGTCCACCTCGACGGTGTCCGGCGACACCAGCCGGCCGTAGCCCTCGACGTAGGTGATCCCGTGGGACTTCACGAGGCCCTGGAGGCCCTTGTACAGGCGGCCGACCACGCCGTCCTTGTACTGGTGCAGGGCCGGCACGTCGATCCCGTCCAGCGTGGCGCGGACGCCGAAGCGCTCGCTCTCGCGGGCGGCGTCCGCCACCTCGGCGGCGTGCAGCAGGGCCTTGGTGGGGATGCACCCGTAGTGCAGGCACGTGCCGCCGACCTTGTCCGCCTCGATCAGCGCGACGCTCAGCCCGAGCTCTGTCGCGCGCAGGGCTGTGGCGTAGCCGCCGCTCCCGCCACCGAGCACCACGATGTCGAAGACGGTCTCAGCCATGACTCTCCTCGGTCGAGTGGGCGGGCTCCGATCATCTTGTCATCCCCCGTGCGAGGGCGTGAACCTGAGCCGGGCATCACCGTGTGAACGTCCTGACCCCCGGAAATCATCCTACGTCTCGACGCGCCCGTACTCTTGCCGCATGGCGTGGTTCGGACGTGGCCGGCGCGGGCGCGGCGAGGACGCGTCGGCGCGCCGCGCGACGCTCGAGTACCTGCGGGCCTTCACCGCCGCCCGTGCCGGCGTGGAGGCGTACGTGGAGCCAGCCACGCGCACGACGCCGACGACTGTCGTCCTGGTGGCGCTGACGGGGGAGTGGACGCGTCGTCGGGTCCCCGACGCGCAGACTGCTCGCGAGATCGCCCGCGAGCTGGCGATCCCCGTCTACGACGTCCAGCTCACGGGGTACCCACGGCGGATGCGGGAGTGGACGGCCCGCCAGCGCCGCGCCGGGTCCTGACCTGGCCCACCGCGCGGCCACCCGCGGCGGAGGCCGGTGTCAGCGCGCCGGCTGCGCCTCGAGCAGGCTGAGCAGGGTGCGGACGGCGACGCCGGTACCCCCGACCGGCGTGTAGCCCCACGGCTCGTGCTCGTTGAAGGACGGGCCGGCGATGTCGACGTGCGCCCACGGGACGTCCCCGACGAACTCCTTGAGGAAGACCCCGGCCGTGAGCATCCCGCCCATCCGGTTGCCGATGTTCGCCAGGTCCGCGACCGCCGACTTCAGGCTCGCGCGCAGCTCCTCCGGCAGGGGCATCGGCCACACCTGCTCGCCCGACGTCCGCGCGGCCTCGACCACGAGGTCCGGCATGCCGCCGGTGCCCATGACCGCCGACACCCGCCAGCCGAGCGCGACGATCTGAGCGCCCGTGAGGGTCGCGACGTCGACGATCGCGTCGGGCTTGTCCTCGCTTGCCGCGACCAGCCCGTCCGCGAGCACGAGCCGGCCCTCGGCGTCGGTGTTGAGCACCTCCACGGTCGTCCCGCCGCGCTGGGTGATGACGTCCGAGGGCCGCTGCGCCGACCCGGACGGCATGTTCTCGGCCAGGCAGAGCCAGCCCGTGACCGCGACGGGGAGCTCGAGGGCCGCGGCGGCCAGCACCGTGTGCAGCACGGCCGCAGCACCCGCCATGTCGCTCTTCATCGTCTCCATCGACTTGGCGGGCTTGATGGACAGGCCACCCGAGTCGAACGTGATCCCCTTGCCGACGAGCGCGATCCGTCGCTTCGCCCGGGGCGGCGCCCAGGTGACCTTCACCAGGCGCGGAGGTCGTGCCGAGCCCATCCCGACAGCGACGAGGCCGCCGTACCCGCCCGCGGCGAGCGCCTTCTCGTCGAGCACCGTGACCTTGACCTTGGTGCCCTTCGCAGCCGCGCGCGCGTGCTCGGCGAAGGCGGCCGGGTAGAGGTCCGCCGGGGCGGTGTTGACCAGGTCCCGCACCGCGTGCACGGCCCTGGCGACGACGGCTGCCCGGTCCGCGACCTTCCGGCCGGCCTTCTGCCGGGCGAGCGGGCTCGCGACGAGCACGCGCCCGGCAGGACGCTGGGCGTCCTTGAGGGTGCGGTACCGGTCGAAGACGTACGCGCCGAGCAGGGCGCCCTCGACGACGCCCGCGAGCCGGTCCGCGTCGTCGGCCGGGAAGGCCAGGCCCAGGCTCGCCACCCC
>JAEWQZ010000416.1 GCA_023460255.1 Actinomycetes bacterium | reverse complement strand
CCCTCGCGCCGGTCACCGTCGTCGACTGCGGGTTCTCCGTCGAGCAGGACGAGGCGCTCTCGTACGACACCCGCGCACCGCAGCGCAACGCGGCGACCCTGTCGGCGCTCGAGGCGGCGGACGAGGTCGTGGTCGTCGGCGGGGGCGACCCCGTCGGCCTGCAGCGGCTGGTGCGCGCCCTCGGAGCACTCACCGAGCTCGGCGTGACGGCACGGCGGCACGTCGTCGTTAACCGGGTGCGCGCGAGTGCGAGCGGGCCACGACCGCGCGAGGCCGTCCGCGCGGCCCTGCGCCGCTACGCCGGGGTGTCCGAGGCCCTCGTGCTGCCGGACGACCAGGTGGCGTGCGACGGCGCCGTGCTGCACGCGCGCACCCTGGTCGAGCACGCGCCCACGTCCCCGCTGCGCCGGGCGGTCGCCGCGCTCGCCGCCGAAGTGCTGTCCGCGAGGGTGCCCGCCGGAGCACACTGAGCCATGCGCATCTACGTGCCCTCGACGTTGGCCGAGCTCGACCCCCGCCAGGGGCTGGCCCCCCGCCTCGTGCACGCGGTCACGTCCGCGCTGCGGGCGGCGCTGCCCGACGAGGACGAGGAGGGGCTCGAGTACGCGGCGCAGCTGCTCGCCGCCGACGACAGCCTCGACCGGCTCGACGGGTCCGACGCGCCCCGGCGCCGCGTCGTCGTCGCCGCCGACGTGCCCGAGGCGGTCGTGGAGGCCGTCGACGAGCCGCACGCGCCGTCGGTGGTCCGGCTCACCACGCCGATCGGCTGGGACGACGTGGCGTGCGCGCACGTCGACGAGGCCGGCGCGGTGGACGACGTCGTGGCCGCGCTCGCGGGAGACGACGAGGCCGTCGACCGCCTCGCCGACCGGGACCTGCTCTGGTACGACGTCAGCGAGCTCGACCGACTGGCGGCGGGCACGCTGCGCTGACACGCGGCGCCGAGAGGCGGCGCCGGGAGGCGCCGAGCGGCGGCCGTGCCCTCAGCCCTCGTCGAACGGGTCGAGGAACGCGCGCACCTGCTCGTGCAGCAGGCCGTTCGTGGCCAGCGCCGACCCGCCGAACGGCCCCGGCACGCCCCGCACCGAGGTGAACGTCCCGCCCGCCTCCGTGACGATCGGCACGAGGGCGGCCATGTCGTGCAGGGCGAGCTCCGGCTCGCACGCGACGTCCACCGCCCCCTCGGCCACGAGCACGTACGACCAGAAGTCGCCGTACGCGCGGGTGCGCCACACGGTCCGGGTGAGGTCGAGGAAGCCGTCCAGGCGCCCCTGCTCCTCCCAGCCCGACAGGCTCGAGTACGACAGCGACGCGTCCTCCAGCGCGGAGACCTGCGAGACGTGCAGCCGCGACGCCGACGACAGCGACCGCCCGCTCCACGCCCCCGAGCCGACCGCCGCCCACCAGCGCCGCCCGAGCGCCGGCGCGCTGACCAGCCCGAGCACCACCTGCTCGTTGTCGATGAGCCCGATGAGCGTCGCCCACACGGGCACGCCGCGCACGAAGTTCTTGGTCCCGTCGATCGGGTCCACCACCCACTGGCGCGGCCCGTGGCCCGTGGTCGGCAGCTCCTCGCCGACGACGGCGTCCCGCGGCCGGGTGCGGCCGAGCTGGGCGCGGACGATCTCCTCGGCGAGGCGGTCGGCGTCGGACACCGGCGTGTGGTCCGGCTTGGTCTCCACGTGCAGGTCCTGGGCCCGGAAGCGGGACATGGTCACCGCATCGACCTGGTCGGCGATGACGTGCGCCAGCCGTAGGTCGTCGTCGTACGCCATGGTCGAACCGTAGCGCGGGGCCCGGTGGGCCCGGGCCGAGGCCCGCCGGATGCGGTCAGTCGCGGTGGTCCGGCGCGTCCCCGGCCCGCGCGGCGAGGAGGCGCCGCAGCGAGTCGACGCGGGCCGCCCGGGCCTCGGCCTGCTGACCGTCCGCCTCGTCGGCCCAGTCGTCCAGGGCGCAGTCCGGCGCCGACGCCGCGTGGGTGCACCCGCGCGGGCACCGCTCCTCCGCGACCTCTGCGAGGTCCTCGAAGGCCGCCAGGACCCGCTCCGGCGTCACGTGCGCCAGCCCGAACGACCTGACGCCGGGGGTGTCGATGACCCAGCCGTCCTGCTCGGGCAGCCGCAGCGCGACGGCCGACGACGACGTGTGGCGCCCGCGCCCCGTCACCGCGTTCACCGAGCCCGTGGCGCGGTCGGCGTCGGGCACGAGGGCGTTGACCAGGGTCGACTTGCCGACCCCCGAGTGGCCGACGAGCACCGACATCCGCCCCGAGAGCGCATGCCGCAGGTGCTCCAGGCCGTGGATGCCGCCGGACGCCGCTGCCTCGTCGCGTGCCGTGACGGTGACCGCCACCCCGAGGGGGGTGTACAGCGCGACGAGGTCGGCGGGGTCCGCGAGGTCGGCCTTGGTCAGGCAGAGGAGGACGTCCATGCCGGCGTCGTACGCGGCCACCACGCACCTGTCGATCATCCGGGTGCGGGGCTCCGGGTCCGCCAGCGCCGTGACCACGACGAGCTGGTCGGCGTTGGCGACGACGGCCCGCTCGTAGGGGTCGGTGTCGTCGGCGGTTCGGCGCAGCATGGTGCGTCGGTCGGTGATCCGCACGATGCGGGCCAGCGAGCCCGTGGCCCCGCTCGTGTCGCCGACGACCTCCACGAGGTCGCCGCAGACGACCCGCTCGCGGCCGAGCTCGCGGGCCTTGACGGCGGTGACGGCGCGCTCGGCGGGCGTGTCGGGTGCGACGAGCACGGCGTAGCGGCCCCGGTCCACGGCCACCACCAGGGCCCGCTCGGCGTCGGCGTGCGCGGGGCGGCGCTTGGTGCGGGGGCGCGAGCCGCGCCCGGGTCGGGTGCGGACGGTGTCCTCGTCGAGCCGGCCGGTGGCCCGCATGCCTCAGGCGACCCCGAGCATGCGGGACCACATCCCGGTGAACCCGGGCAGGGTCTTCGCGGTGGTGTCGACGTCGGCCACGCGCACGCCGGGCACGCGCAGGCCGACGAGCGCGCCCGCCGTCGCCATGCGGTGGTCGTGGTACGTGCGCCAGGTGGCACCCCGCAGCGGTCGCGGGGTGATGACCAAGCCGTCGTGGGTCTGCTCGGCCTGACCGCCCAGCCGCGTGATCTCGGTGGCCAGGGCGGTCAGCCGGTCGGTCTCGTGCCCCCGGATGTGTGCGATGCCGCGCAGCCGGCTCGGGCCGTCCGCCAGCGTCGCGAGCGCGGCGATCGTCGGCGCCAGCTCGCCGGCGTCGCGCAGGTCGATGTCGATGCCGTGCACGGCGCCGGTGCCGGAGACGGCGAGGGCGTCGCCCTCCCGACGCACGCTGCCACCCATCGCGGTGAGGATCTCGGGCAGGCGCGCCCCCGGCTGGGTGGTGTGCTCCGGCCAGCCGGGCACGCGCACGGTCCCGCCGACGACGAGGGCCGCGCAGCAGAACGGCGCCGCGTTGGACAGGTCCGGCTCGACCCGCACCTCGCGTGCGGCGACGGGCCCCGGGGCGACCTCCCAGATGTGCGGGCGCGAGTCGTCGACGACCACCCCGGCCGCGCGCAGCACGTCGACGGTCATCGCGATGTGCGGCAGGCTCGGCAGGGTGGGGCCGGTGTGGCGCAGCACCATGCCGAGCGGGAAGCGGGCGGCCGCCAGCAGCAGACCGGAGACGAACTGGCTCGACGCGCTCGCGTCGACGTCGACGAGCCCGCCGCGCAGCGCGCCACCCGCGACGGTGAACGGGAGCGTCCCGCGCCCGTCGCCGTCGTCCACGCGCGCACCGAGGTCCCGCAGGGCCTGGAGCACCGGCCCCATCGGGCGCACCCGCGCCTCGGGGTCGCCGTCGAACCGGACGGGTCGGCGCAGCAGGGCGGCGACAGGGGGCACGAAGCGCATGACGGTGCCCGCGAGGCCGCACGCGACGTCGACGGGCGGGTCGGTGGGACCGGCGACGGGCCCCGGGACGTCCACGGGCTCGACGTCCCAGTCGGTCCCGGCCCGCGTCACGTGCGCGCCGAGGCGCTCGAGCGCGGCAGCCATGAGGAGCGTGTCCCGCGACTCCAGCGCGCCGCGGATGCGGCCCGGGCCGTCCGCGACGGCCGCCAGCACGAGGTACCTGTTGGTGAGGGACTTCGATCCGGGGACGTCGACGACCGCGTCCAGCGGGGCCCCGCCGAGGGGTGCGGCCCACTCCGGCGCGGGAGCAGGCGCAGTCGTCATGCGTCGAGGCTACCGGCGGGCGGGGGCGCCGTGGTGCCCCCGCCCGCCGAGCCGGCGTTCTCGGGATGCTCGCCCCTGATCGGCCGGTGGTGCCCGTACGATCCAGCGCATGGGCCGATGGTTCACCGCCGCCCCCGAGGTCGTTCCCTCCCGCGCGGAGGGCCGTTCCGTCGTGCAGCTGCACGCCGCGGTGGGGGAGGTCTGGTCGTGGACCCTGGAGCCCGGCTCGCAGCTGACCGACCCGACGGTGGTCCACGCCGACTGGCTCGGCCCGAACCGCGGGGTCGGCGGGATCCAGGTCATCGTCCGCCGCGAGGCGGGCGGGGTCGTCGTCGACGCCCTCGAGATCACCCACCTGACGGAGCCCTGGTCGGCGTCGTACCGGAGCGCGACGGTCGACGGTCTCACCTGCCCGTCCGGCGGCAGTGTGCAGATCACCCCGACCGGGACCGGCACACGCCTGGTCCAGACCTTCTGGGCGCAGCCACTACCGGGTGCGCGGGCGGCGGAGGTCGCCGCCCTGTCGACCCGGCTGCAGATGGCCGCGGACAAGGCCACCGGCGACCTGCTGCGCCGGTTCGGTGGCGGGCCCGCCTCCTGACGCGCCACCGCTGCGGGAGGTCGCCCGCGCGGTCGCTCAGTGCTCGACGGCGCCCCGCGCTGCCTTGATGGCGGCGCGGGCCTGTCGCCCGAGCTCCTTGGACTCCTTGCGGGCGGCGGCGACGGTGCGGCGGGCGGCGAGCTCGGCGTCCCTGTCGACGCGGGCGTGCCGGACTCGCCAGCCCAGGCTCGGCTGGCCCTCGCGGTCGAGCGCAGCGATGGCGGCGCCGCCCACGAGGCTCAGGT
>JAEWQZ010000415.1 GCA_023460255.1 Actinomycetes bacterium | reverse complement strand
CCCCCGCGGGGGCCCGGGGGGCCCCCGGGGCGGCGCCGTGCCCGTCCGGGCCCCTGGGAGCGTCGGACGTCACTCAGAGGGTGACGGTCACCGTCGGGAGCGCGGGGTCACCGGCCGACAGCCGGCGGGCCCACGCGGGCAGCTCCGCACGCGAGGCCCGGTGCCGCTCCCGGGCCAGGGCCACGCCGGACGAGCCGGTCCACCGGGTGTCCACGGCGCCGCCCTCCACCAGGGGCGCGTGCAGGGGCCGCAGGTCGCCCCCGGGCGGCGCCCAGCTGGCCACGGCGTCGTCCGTCCCGGTGACGACGAGCTCCTCGGTGGCGGTTCCGGAGGCGTCCAGGCGCCGCGCACCGACCTTGCGGCCGCCGACGCTGAGCTTGTGGGTCGAGGCCTTCGCGACGGGCTCCAGCGTGCCGTCGGCCGCCTCCCGGGCCACGAGCTTGTAGACCATCCCGCAGGTCGGTGCGCCGGCGCCCGTCACCACCGAGGTGCCGACGCCGTAGGCGTCGACGGGCGACGCCGCGAGGGCCGCGATGGCGTGCTCGTCGAGGTCGGAGCTGACGACGATCCTGGTCCGCCGTGCGCCGAGGGCGTCGAGCTGGCGGCGGACCTGCCCGGCGAGCGCGATGAGGTCGCCCGAGTCGATCCGGACGGCGCCGAGGTCCGGGCCCGCCACCTCGACAGCGGTGGCCACGCCTCGCTCGACGTCGTAGGTGTCCACCAGCAGCGTGGTCCCGGGCCCGTGCGCCGCGACCTGGGCCGCGAAGGCGGAGCGTTCGTCGTCGTGCAGGAGCGTGTAGGAGTGCGCGGCGGTGCCGATCGTCGGCAGCCCGTAGCGGAGCCCGGCCTCGAGGTTGGAGGTCCCGGCGAAGCCGGCGACGACGGCTGCCCGCGCGGCCGCGACGGCCGCCTGCTCGTGGGCGCGCCGGCCGCCCATCTCCAGGCACGGGCGCTCCCCGGCGGCGCACGTCATCCGCGACGCGGCGGAGGCGACGGCCGAGTCGTAGTTGAGGACCGACAGCGCGAGGGTCTCCAGCACGACGGCGTCCGCGAACGTGCCCTCCACCACGAGCAGGGGCGAGCCGGGGAAGAACACCTCGCCCTCGGCCATGCCGGTGACGGTGCCCGTGAAGCGGTAGCCCGCGAGGTGGTCGAGCGTGGCGGCGTCCACGACCTTCTCCCGGGAGAGCCAGGACAGCTCCGCGTCGGTGAACCGGAAGTCGGCGATCGCCTCGAGGAGGCGTCCCGTGCCCGCGAGGACGCCGTACCGCCGCCCGGCCGGCAGGCGCCGCGTGAACACCTCGAAGACGCAGTGCCGGGCCGCGGTGCCGTCGGCCAGGGCGGCCTGGAGCATCGTCAGCTCGTACCTGTCGGTCAGGAGCGCCGTCGACGACCTCTCGGCCGGGAGCCGGGGGCCCGTGCGGGTCGTGGCGGGTGGCGCCACGGGGGCCGGGGACGAGGGCGTCGGTGCGCTCATGGTCCCACCGTAGGGGCGCCGTCCTGCCGGTGCCCGGACTGCCGACGCCGGAACTGGCAACGGCCCGACGGCCCGCTGCCTAGAGTGGGACGGTGCCGCCAGCCGTCCTCCCGCTCGAGGACACCCGCACGGCCGAGGAGGAGCGGACCGCACCCGGCCGCGCGTGGACGACTGTCGTCTGGGACGACCCCGTCAACCTCATGAGCTACGTCACCTGGGTGTTCTGCACGTACTTCCGCCTGCCCCGGGACCGGGCCGAGCGCCTGATGCTCCAGGTCCACACGCAGGGGCGCGCGACGGTCGCGCGGGGCTCGCTCGAGCAGATGGAGACCGACACGCGCGCGATGCACGGGTTCGGCCTGTGGGCGACGGTCGAACCCGAGGGGGACGCCGCGTGAGGGCGTGGGTGTTCGAGCCGTCGGCGCAGGGGTGGGTCGCCCACCTGGGCGCCGAGGAGCGCGCGGCCCTGGTCGACGTCGTGGACGACGTCGTGGAGCTGCTCGCCGGGGCGGGCGGGCCGCGCGAGCCGGGTCCCGCGGGCGGGGACGACCCGCTGCCACCCGGAGGGTTCGGGGAGCCCGTGGCCGCCCCGACCGATCCCGCCCTGCTGCGCCTGCTGCCCGACGCGTCCCGCTCCACCCCCGAGGTGGCCGCCGAGTTCCGCCGGCTCACCGAGCAGGAGCTGCGGGCGACGAAGGCCGGCAACCTGGCCCGGCTGCGCGCCGCGCTCGCGGCGGCCGGCGACGCCGTCGTCATCGCCCCCGAGGACGGCCCGGCGGTGGCCGCCGCCCTGACCGACCTGCGCCTGGTCGTCTCGGCGCGCCTCGGGATCCGCACCGCCGACGACGCGGAGGCCATGTACCGGCTCGCGGTCGAGGGCACGCCGCTCGACATGGCCGACGACGACGCCATCGCGCGCCGGTTCGGAGCGATCGTCGTCGCGCTGCTCGGGGCCCTGCTGGACTCCCTCGTGACGCTCATGCTCGACCAGGGAGCCGACCAGGGGTGAGGGGCAGCGCCGGACGCCCCGCTAGGCTCGCCGCGTGAACGACGCGCCGATCGGCATCTTCGACTCCGGCGTCGGGGGACTGACGGTGGCACGGGCCGTGATCGACCAGCTGCCCCACGAGTCGATCCTGTACATCGGGGACACCGCCAACGGCCCGTACGGGCCCAAGCCGCTGGCCGCCGTGCGCGCGCACGCGCTCGAGGTGATGGACGACCTCGTCGACGCCGGGGTGAAGATGCTGGTCATCGCGTGCAACAGCGCGTCGGCGGCCGTGCTGCGCGACGCCCGCGAGCGGTACACGGGACGGCGGGGCCTGCCGGTGGTCGAGGTGATCCTGCCCGCGGCGCGCCGCGCGGTCCGGGCCACGCGCAGCGGCCGGGTCGGCGTCATCGGCACCCGCGCGACGGTCGAGTCGCGTGCGTACGACGACGCGTTCGCTGCCGCGCCCGACCTCGTCGTGACGTCGCAGGCGTGCCCGGAGTTCGTCTCCATGGTCGAGTCCGGGGTGACCTCCGGACCGGAGGCCCTCGCGGTGGCGACCCGGCTCCTCGAGCCGGTCCGCGCCGCGGGCGTCGACACGCTCGTCCTCGGCTGCACCCACTACCCCCTCCTGACGGGCGTGATCTCCTACGTCATGGGCGAGGACGTGACACTGGTCTCCAGCGCCGAGGAGACCGCCAAGGACGTCTATCGGACCCTTGTCGCGCACGGGCTGGAACGGGACCCCGCACTCGGGCGACCGGCGCACCGGTTCCTGGCCACCGGGGACCCGGTCGGCTTCGCCGAGCTCGCCCGGCGCTTCCTCGGCCCCGAGGTGGTGGCCGTCGAGCCCGCGGGGATGCTGCGATGAGGGTCACGGTGGTGGGCTGCGCCGGGTCCTTCCCCGGCCGCGCGGCCGCGGCGTCGTCGTACCTAGTCCAGGCGGAGGACCGCGGGGGACGGACCTGGAACCTCGTGCTGGACCTCGGCAGCGGGGCGTTCGGGCCGCTCCAGGGGTACGTCGAGCCGGACGAGATCGACGCGATCGGCCTCTCGCACCTGCACCCGGACCACATGGCCGACATCTGCGGCCTGTACGTGTACCTCAAGTACTCCCCGGAGCCGCTGCGCCGCCGCCAGGTTCCCGTGCACGGTCCGTTCGGCACCGTGCAGCGACTCGGGGAGGCGTACGGCCTCGAGCCGGGGGAGTCCCTCGCCGACCACCTCGCGGTGCACGCGTGGCAGCCAGGCCGGGCCGTCCACGTCGGGCCGATGCGGATCCTCCCGGTCGCCGTCGAGCACCCGGTGCCCGCCTACGGCGTCCGCGTGACAGGACCCAGCGACGACGACCCCGAGCAGACGGTCACCCTCGCCTACACGGGCGACACCGACGCGTGCCCGGGCCTCGACGAGCTCGCGCGTGGGGCCGACGTCCTCCTCGCCGAGGCGTCGTTCGTCGAGGGGCGCGACGTGGTCCGCGGCATCCACCTCACCGGCCGGCGCGCGGGGGAGGCGGCCGAGCGCGGGCGCTGCGGGCGCCTCGTCGTCACGCACGTCCCCGCCTGGAACGAGCCGGACGACGCCGTGGCCGAGGCCCGCGCGATGTTCTCCGGCCCGGTGCTCGCCGCGTACCCCGGGATGATGCTGGCGCTCTGACGGATGCCGATCCTCCCTGACGAGGACCCTGTCGGATGGCGGGGCGGTCAGAACGGTGGGGGCGGTC
>JAEWQZ010000414.1 GCA_023460255.1 Actinomycetes bacterium | reverse complement strand
CGCCTGGATGAGCGCCGGCCACCCCGTCGTCACCGGTCCGCTCGCCGAGCGCTGACCCGTCCCACCCCACCGACCGGAGGACCCATGGCCGTCACCATCGTGCCTGTCGAGACCCCCACCCTCGGCGACCGCAGCTACCTCGTGCACGACGGCGAGGTGGCGTTCGTGGTCGACCCGCAGCGCGACATCGACCGGATGCTCGACGTCGCCCGCGCGGCGGGCGTGCGGATCACGCACGTCTTCGAGACGCACATCCACAACGACTACGTCACCGGTGGCCTGGCGCTGGCCCGCGAGACGGGCGCGGCGTACCACGTCAACGCCGACGACCACGTCTCGTTCGAGAGGACGCCCATCCGCGACGGAGAGGTCGTCGAGGTCTCGTCGGCCATGCGCGTGCGGGCGCTCCACACACCCGGGCACACGTTCACCCACCTCTCCTACGCGCTCGAGGGCGACGAGCAGGCCGTCTTCTCCGGCGGCTCGCTCCTCTTCGGCTCGACCGGTCGGCCCGACCTCCTGGGCGCCGCACACACTCACGAGCTCGCCCACCACCAGTACGACTCCGCCCGCCGCCTGGCGACCGAGCTCCCCGAGCACACCAAGGTGATGCCGACGCACGGCTTCGGCTCGTTCTGCGCGGCGACGTCGGCGGGCGGCAGCACCAGCGCCTCCACGATCGGCCGCGAGCGCCGGCTGAACCCGGTGCTCACCCAGGACGAGGAGGAGTACGTCGCGAGCGTCCTCGCCGGCCTGGACGCCTATCCGGCGTACTACGTGCACATGGGTCCGGCGAACGCCGCGGGACCCGACGCCGCCGACCTGAGCGCCCCGCAGCCCGCCGACAAGGAGGAGCTGCGCCGCCGGCTGCACGACGGCGAGTGGCTCGTCGACCTGCGGCACCGCACCGCCTTCGCCGCCGGGCACGTCCCCGGCACGTACAACATGGGTCTGGACGGGCAGTTCTCGACCTACCTCGGCTGGCTCATCCCGTGGGGCACGCCCGTGACGCTCCTCGGGGAGACCCCCGAGCAGGTGGCCGAGGCGCAGCGCGAGCTCGTCCGGATCGGGATCGACCGACCCGCGGCGGCCGCCACCGGACGCCCCGAGGACTGGACCGACGGGCCGCTCGGCACCCTGGCGCGGGCGACGTTCGCCGACCTCGCCCAGGTGCGCCACCACCGTCCGGTGACGGTGCTCGACGTCCGCCGCGTCGGCGAATGGCGGGACGGCCACCTCGTCGGGGCCGTGCACATCCCGGTGCACGAGATCCTCGCGCGTCTGGACGAGGTGCCCGACGGCGAGGTGTGGGTGCACTGCGCCAGCGGCTACCGGGCGTCGATCGTCGCCTCGATGCTGGCCGCCGCCGGACGCCACGTCGTCGCCGTGGACGACGACTACGCCCGGTCCGCGGCCGCAGCGGGGCTGGCCGTCGAGGCGGCGGATGCCGCCTGACGGCCCGGTGGCGACCGTCAGGGCGGCGGCATGCTCGTCCTGATCGCCGCCGTCGGGCTGCTCGTCGGGGTCACGCTCGGCGCCCTCGGCGCCGGCGGGTCGATCCTGGCCGTCCCGGCCCTGGTCTACCTCGCCGGCCAGGGCGCCGTTGAGGCCGCCACCGGCTCGCTCGTCGTCGTCGGCACCTCGGCGCTCGTCGGCGTGCTCCCGCACCTGCGGGCACGTCGGGTGCACCTCGGCCGGGGGGCCGCGTTCGGCGTGCTCGGCGTCGGGGGCGCGTACGCCGGGTCGCAGCTGTCCGTCGACGTCCCGGCGGCGGTGCTGATGTCCTCGTTCGCCGGCCTCATGCTGGTGGTCGCCGCGCTGATGGTCCTGCGGCAGCGGGCGGACGGACGCAGCCGGGCGCCGGGCGACGCGGAGCCTCCGCGCCCGGCCTGGAGGTCGGTCGCCGTCCTCGTCGCGACCGCGACCGGGGTGGGCCTGCTCACCGGGTTCTTCGGGGTTGGCGGCGGCTTCGCCGTGGTGCCGGCCCTGGTCCTCGCGCTGCGCCTGCCGATCCGCGCCGCCGTCGGCACCTCGCTCGTCGTCATCGCGGTGAACAGCGCGTCGGCGCTGGGCTTCCGGCTCGGTGGCGGCGTCGCGCTGGACTGGCCGGTCGTGGGGACGTTCACGGCCGCTGCCGTCGTCGGCAGCCTGGTCGGCGCGCGCCTGGTCTCCCGGGTACGCCCGGCCGTCCTCGAGCGGGCGTTCCTCGTGCTCCTCGTCACCGTCGCCCTGTACACGGCCGTGCGGAGCGTGCCCGTCCTGCTCTGAGCACACCGGGCAGGCTTGTCCGTGCGACGACGCGACGGCCTCCCGGGTGCCGTCGGGCAGCGGTCGCGCTGCGGATGCGGCACTCGCGGGGCCGTGCCTACCGTGACCCGGTGCGCCGATGCGTCCGGCCGCTCGTCGGCCGGGGCGGCCGTGCGACGGAAGGAGCGAGCATGCCGAAGCGGGACACCGGGCCCTCCGTGAAGGACCCCGAGCTCTACGAGAAGCTGCGCGACGAGGGCAACAGCAAGCAGAAGTCCGCCCGGATCGCCAACGCCGCAGCGGCGTCCAGCCGGTCGGCCGTCGGCCGGAAGGGCGGCGAGTCCGGCTCGTACGAGGACTGGACCGTCGACGACCTGCGCCACCGGGCTGCGGAGATCGGCGTCCGCGGCCGGTCGTCGATGAAGAAGTCGGAGCTGATCGACGCACTCCGCTCGAGCTGAGCGGGTCGCCCCGTGCCCGGCCCTGGCGGAGGAGCCGCTCGGCCGACGCTGCGCGACGTCGTGCCGCACGACGTGGTCGGGCTGCGGCTGCGACAGGTGGTGACGGCCCTCCTCACCCTCGGCGTCGTCGTCGGCGCCGCGGGCGTCTTCGGCGTCCGGCAGGACGAGGCGGTCGCGACCGACGGGAGCCTGACCGTCACCGTCGACCACCCGCGGGTGGTCCGCGCGGGCAACGACGCGGTCCTCGCCATCACCGTCACCGACAGCGCGGGGCTGGGCGAGGAGGTCGAGCTGGTGCTGGACCGCACGTACCTGGACCTGTGGGAGTCACAGCGGTTCTTCCCCGAGCCGAGCGAGGAGACCGCACAGGGTGACCGCGTGGTCCTCACGTTCGACGCGCCCGCCTCCGGCACCACGATGACCGTCCGGTTCGACGCGTACCTCCAGCCGGTCGCGCAGTCCGGGGCGGACGGCACCGTCGAGGCGACCGTCGGGGACCGGACGGCGACCGCCCGGTTCACCACCACCGTCGTCCCGTGACCTGCCGGAGGAGCCATGGACATCGTCCTGCGCGCGACGATCATCTTCTTCTTCCTCTGGCTGATCACCAGAGCCGTCGGCCGGACGACGCTGGGGGAGCTGTCGAGCTTCCAGCTCATCCTCTTCATCACGATGGGCGACCTCGTGCAGCAGGCGGTGACCCAGCAGGACTACTCGCTGACCGCGGCCGCCCTGGCCGTCGCGACGTTCGCCGTGCTGACCATCGCCCTGTCGTGGCTCAACGCCCGCTTCCCGGTGCTCCGGCCGATCACCCACGGCCGTCCGATCGTGGTGGTCAGGAACGGCGAGCCGCAGCTCGGCGCGATGCGGTCGCTCCGCCTGCCCGAGCACGACCTGTGGGAGGCAGCCCGCCAGCAGGGCATCGCCGACCTCGAGGACGTCGAGCTCGCGGTCATGGAGGTCAACGGCCGGCTGTCCTTCTTCACCGAGACGCCGTCCCCGGACGGGTCCCCCGACCAACCACCGATCGGGTAGAGGCCGCGCGGCTCCGCTGAGAGACGCCGGCTGAAGGCCCACCGCTCGCCGTCCCAGTACCGGTACCTGGCCGCGGCGAGGTCCGCGTGCCGGCCGACGGGGCGATCGGGCTCGCTCAGGGCACGAGTCTCACAGACGCGTGCCGGGACCTGCACCCACGCCGTCGGCAGCCACGCCGTCGGCGGCCAGCGCGTCGGTGAGGAGCGCCACCAGCGCCTCGAGCTGCACGTCGGTGGACGACGTCGACGCCTCCTCGCCCGCCCCGTCCAGCGCCCGCGCGGCCAGCCCCGACTTCGCGTCGATGAGCTCGGCGATCTTCGCGTCGATGGTCTGCGCGGCGATGACCCGCCAGGCGGTGACCGGCTCGGACTGGCCGATCCGGTGCACCCGGTCGATGGCCTGGGTCTGCTCGGCGTCGGTCCAGGACAGCTCGGCGAGCACGAGGTTCGAGGCCACCTGGAGGTTGATGCCGACGCCCGCGGCGAGCAGCGAGCACACGGCGATCGCGACCTCGGGGTCCTTCTGGAACGCGGTGATGTTCCGCTCGCGCACCGTCCGGGTCTGGTCGCCGCGGATCGACGCGAAGCGGATGCCGCGGTCGGCGAACGCCCGCTCGGCCTCGTCCATGACGTCCACGTGCTTGGCGAAGAACACGACCTTGCCGACGTTGCGGGCCAGCTGGGCGGCGTAGTCGGCCGCGAGGCCCGCCTTGGCCTGGCCGATGCGGCGGACCATGGTGAACACGTTGTCGCCCTGCACCTTGTCACTGGAGTCCTTGAGCTCCGCGGCGGCGACGCGGCGGGCCAGCGCGAGGTCGAGCCCGACGACGTCCGCGCCGTCGGGCCGGGCCGCCAGCGCGGACCGGTAGCGCCGGACGAGCCGCTGGGCGAGCGCGGCCTCGGC
>JAEWQZ010000413.1 GCA_023460255.1 Actinomycetes bacterium | reverse complement strand
CGGGACATGTGCTTGGCGGCGGCCGCGGCAGTCGCGGCGGCCTGCACCTTCTCCAGCACGCGCGGGACCACGACGAGGAACGTGGGCCGCAGCACGCCGAGCGCCCGGACCACCTCGCGCGGGTCCGAGAGGTGGGCGATCCGCATGCCGCCCGCGAGGCACACGAGCTGGAGCCCGCGGGCGAGGACATGGGCCAGGGGCAGGAAGATGACCGTGCTGCCACCCTCCCGGACCACCTCCGTGTAGGCCGCCGCCACGCTCAGCACCTGCCCCACGAGGTTCCGGTGGGTGATCAGCGCCCCGCGCGGGGACGACGTCGTGCCGGATGTGTAGACGATCGTCGCCACGTCGTCGAGGTCCCGGACGACCCGGCGCTCGTCGACCGCCGCGTCCGGCACGCCCGCGCCGAGCTCGACCAGCGCGTCGAGGTCGCGCCCGGGCGCCGCGTCCATCGACCAGACGGCCGCCGATCCGCCGGCCTCCGTCATGGCATCTGCGAGCAGCGTAACGTGCGCCTCACCGCCGCCCACGGCCAGGCGGGGCCCGGCATCGCTCACGATCGCCGCGACCTGCACGTCGGCAGAGGTCTCGTAGACCGGCACGACGACGCCGCCGGCGTACCAGACGGCCATGTCGACCAGCGCCCACTCGTACCGCGTCGGGGACATCACGGCGACCGCCTCGCCGGGCAGCAGGCCGAGGGCCACGAGGCCCTTCGCGATCGCGCGGACCCGCGCCTCGAAGCCCGCCGCGGTCACCGGGCGCCACGGCCCGTCGACGGGGGCGCCGGGCTCGCGCACGTCGAACGCGACGGCGTCCGGGTGCGTGGCCACGCGCCGGATCAGCAGGTCGGTCGTGGAGCGTAGGCCCGTCAGGTCGGCCAGAGGTGGTGTGGACGTCTCGCGCACTGGGCTCGTCTCCGCAGAAGGCGCTCTCGCGCGGGTGGCTTCTGGTTCAACATCATCCCGGTGCGCGCGTGTTCCCGGCGGCGTACGGTGATCACGCCGTCGGCACGTGTCGCACGTCGCCCTCGTCGCCCCGTCCGCCCGGCCCGGCGGGCGGTCCCACCCCGAGATGAGGTCTCTCATGGACGAGGCACGACGCCGCGCTGTCGTCGCGATCCCGCTGGTCCTCGTCCTCGGTGCGCTCCTCGCCCTGGCCGGGAGCCACCGGGGCGCCTCCGTGGGCGGCCTCCCGTTGTTCGCCCTGGCGGTGGCCGCCGCCTTCGTCGTGCAGTGGGTCGCCTTCGTGCCCGCCTACCTGCGCCAGACGGAGGTCTGGTACGACCTCACCGGGAGCCTGACGTACGTGACGGTCACCGTCGCCCTGGTGGCCCTGACGCCCGAACGGGACGCGCGCGCCGTCCTCCTCGGGGCGCTCGTCGTCGTCTGGGCCCTGCGCCTGGGGCCCTTCCTGTTCCGCCGTGTGCGACGCTCCGGCAAGGACGACAGGTTCGACGAGATCAAGCCGTCCCTCCCACGCTTCCTGCTCGTCTGGACGGTGCAGGGCCTGTGGGTGACGTTCACCGCGATGGCCGCCTGGGTCGGCATCACGTCGTCGCAGCGGGCGGGGCTCGACGCCTTCGCCGTCGTGGGCGGCGTTCTGTGGCTGGCGGGCTTCGCGCTGGAGGTCACCGCGGACCTGCAGAAGTCCCGGTTCCGCGCCGACCCCGCCAACCGCGGCCGGTTCATCTCCAGCGGCGTCTGGGCCTGGTCCCGGCATCCCAACTACGTCGGGGAGATCGTGCTCTGGACGGGCGTGGCCGTGGTGGCCGTGCCCGTGCTCACGGGCTGGCAGTGGGTCGTCCTCGCGTCCCCGGTCTTCGTCACCCTCCTGCTCACCAGGGTCAGCGGGGTGCCCCTGCTGGAGAAGAAGGCCGACGCGACCTGGGGCGGGCAGGCCGACTACGAGGCGTACAAGGCCGCGACGCCGGTGCTCGTCCCCCGGCCTCCCCGGGAGCGCTGAGCGCCGGCGCGACGAGGGGCCCGGACCGTTCGGTCCGGGCCCCTCGTTCGCGTGCGGTCAGGCCTTCTCGGCGTCGTCCGCCGTGGCCTCCTCGACGGCCTGCTCGACCGCCTCCACGTCGGTGTCCTCACCGGGGACCTCGCGCTCGCCGGTGGCGTCCAGGTTGCCCTGGGTCTCCTCCACCATGGTCACGGGCGGCTCGGTCTCCTCCGGCTCGGCCTTGGCCTTCTTCGACTCGGCCTTCTTCGACTCGGCCTTCTTCGGCTCGGCCTTGGTCGCGGCGCGCTTCGTGGCCTTCTCGGCCTCGCGCACCGTCGCCTGCTTCGCGCTCACGGGCTCCTGCACCAGCTCGATCACGGCCATCGGGGCGTTGTCGCCCTTGCGCGGCCCGATCTTCGTGATGCGGGTGTAGCCGCCCTGGCGCTCGGCCATCAGCGGGGCGATCTCGGTGAACAGCTCGTGCACGACGCTCTTGTCGCGCACGACCGTCAGCACGCGGCGACGCGCGTGCAGGTCGCCGCGCTTGGCGAACGTGATGAGCCGCTCGGCCAGCGGGCGGAGGCGCTTCGCCCTGGTCTCGGTCGTGGTGATCCGCCGGTGCTCGAACAGGCTCGTCGCCAGGTTGGCGAGCATGCGCCGCTCGTGCGCCGGGCCGCCGCCGAGCCGCGGTCCCTTGGTGGGGGTGGGCATTGTCTACTCCTCGTGCAGGTCGGGGAGCCGGTCGCAGGCGACCGGCTCGGGCTCAGGACAGCTCGTCGGTGCCGTAGTCCGCGTCGTCGTAGTAGGCGGCGGCGTCGTAGTCCAGGGGGCTGTCCTTCAGGGTGAGCCCCAGGCCGGCCAGCTTCTCCTTGACCTCGGTGATCGACTTCGCACCGAAGTTGCGGATGTCCAGCAGGTCCGCCTCGCTGCGGGCGACGAGTTCGCCCACCGTGTGGATGCCCTCGCGCTTGAGGCAGTTGTACGACCGGATGGTCAGCTGCAGCTCCTCGATCGGCAGGGCCAGGTCGGCGGCCAGCGCCGCGTCCGTCGGCGACGGGCCGATCTCGATGCCCTCCGCCTCGACGTTCAGCTCGCGCGCGAGCCCGAAGAGCTCGACGAGCGTCTTGCCGGCGGAGGCCAGCGCGTCGCGCGGGGCGATGGCCGGCTTGGTCTCCACCTCGACGACGAGCTTGTCGAAGTCCGTGCGCTGCTCGACGCGGGTCGCCTCGACCTTGTAGGTCACCTTGAGCACCGGCGAGTAGATCGAGTCGACGGGGATGCGGCCGATCTCGGCGTCGTACGCCTTGTTCTGCTGCGCCGACACGTAGCCACGGCCGCGCTCGACGGTGAGCTCGATCTCGAGCTTGCCCTTGCCGTTCAGCGTCGCGATGTGCAGGTCGGTGTTGTGCACCTCGACACCGGCCGGGGGCGTGATGTCCGCGGCGGTCACGGTCCCGGGGCCCTGCTTGCGCAGGTACATCACCACGGGCTCGTCGTTCTCGGAGGAGACGACGAGGTCCTTGATGTTCAGGATGATCTCGGTGACGTCCTCCTTGACGCCGGGCACCGTCGAGAACTCGTGGAGCACGCCGTCGATGCGGATCGACGTGACGGCGGCGCCGGGGATCGACGACAGGAGCGTCCGGCGCAGGGAGTTGCCGAGCGTGTAGCCGAAGCCCGGCTCGAGCGGCTCGATGACGAACCGCGAGCGGTTCTCGGAGACGACCTCTTCGGTCAGGGTGGGGCGCTGCGCGATGAGCACTGGTGATGTCCTCTCAGTGTGCGTCCGCCATATGACGCATCACTCCCGCCGGGCATCTGTCCGCCCGGCGGGGTCCTACGGGTCCTGCGCCGTGTGGGCGCTCGACAGGCTCCGGGGAGCCGCCGCGCGCCCCACGGGTCAGACACGGCGCCGCTTCGGGGGGCGGCAGCCGTTGTGCGCCTGGGGCGTCACGTCCTGGATCGAGCCGACCTCGAGGCCCGTGGCCTGGAGGGACCGGATCGCGGCCTCACGGCCCGAGCCCGGGCCCTTGACGAGGACGTCGACCTTCTTCATGCCGTGCTCCTGCGCGCGCCGGGCAGCGGCCTCGGCGGCGAGCTGGGCGGCGAACGGCGTGGACTTGCGCGAGCCCTTGTAGCCGACCTGGCCGGAGGAGGCCCACGCGATGACGGCGCCCGACGGGTCCGTGATCGACACGATCGTGTTGTTGAAGGTGCTCTTGATGTGGGCGACGCCCACGGCGATGTTCTTCTTCTCCTTGCGCCGCGGCTTGCGAGCGCCGGCGGTGCGGGTCTTGGGAGGCATGGGGTTCCTTCGTCGTCTCGGGTGCCTGCAGGGCGGGGTGGGCTACTTCCGGGCCTTCTTCTTGCCGGCCACGGTGCGCTTCGGGCCCTTGCGGGTGCGCGCGTTGGTCTTGGTCCGCTGACCGCGCACCGGCAGCCCACGGCGGTGCCGCAGGCCCTGGTAGCTGCCGATCTCGACCTTGCGGCGGATGTCCGCGGCGACCTCGCGTCGCAGGTCACCCTCGAGCTTGTAGTTGCCCTCGAGGTGGTCGCGCAGCGCGACCAGCTCGGCGTCGCCCAGCTCGCGGACCCGGCGGTTCGGGTCCACGCCGGTGGCGGCGAGGGTCTGCAGGGCGCGGGTCCGCCCGACGCCGTAGATGTAGGTGAGCGCAACCTCGATCCGCTTGTCACGCGGGAGGTCGACGCCGACGAGACGTGCCATGTTCCGTGCTCCTGTACTACCTCGGAGGTCGTCCGCACGCCGCCCCGCTGCTGCGGGCCCCGGCCTCCGACCGGGGGTTGCGTGTCACCACGCTGACGTGCGCTGGGTGCACCCCGGAGGGTGCCGCGGCCCTGCTCAGCCCTGGCGCTGCTTGTGCCGCGGGTTCTCGCAGATGACCATGACGCGACCGTGCCGGCGGATCACCTTGCACTTGTCGCAGATCGTCTTGACGCTCGGCTTGACCTTCATCGCGCTTCCTCCGCCGCCGCACGCGCAGGGCGGCGGTTGTGTCGTCGGGCCCCGCGGGGCCCCCAGGTGGGCTTACTTGTAGCGGTAGACAATGCGACCGCGGGACAGGTCGTACGGGCTCAGCTCGACCACGACCCGGTCCTCGGGGAGGATCCGGATGTAGTGCTGACGCATCTTGCCCGAGATGTGGGCAAGGACGCGGTGACCGTTCGCCAGCTCCACGCGGAACATCGCGTTCGGCAGGGCTTCGACCACGCTGCCCTCGATCTCTATGACGCCGTCCTTCTTGGCCATGTCCTCCGCTCACTGCTCGTCGGGACCCCGCGCCGGCGCGCCGCCCGTTGGGCGGACCTGTCGACGACGAGAGCGGTGGCCCCGCCATCGACGGCTCCACCACGCGCACCCCACCCGGCACCGGACCGCGAGGGGAGTGGGCGCCACCGGCCGGCCGCTGCACGAGGCAGCCTCCAGCGTCGGTGCACGCACCCAACGGGCCATCTTACGGCACGGGGGCCTCAGGCACGAAACCCGGGCCACATCTGGCGTCCCGTCGACCGGCGTGTCGACGTGACAGCCGGTGCACGTCTCCGGTCAGTCCGTCCAGGGCGCCACGGTGACTCCGAGCGCACCGAGACGTTCCGCCCCCCCGTCGTGCGCCGTGAGCACCCACAGGCCGCCGGGCGTCACCGCGACGGTGTGCTCGGAGTGCGCCGCCCGCGACCCGTCCTGGGTCACCACCGTCCACCCGTCGTCCAGCTCCGCGGTCACCCGGCTCCCGCGCGTGAGCATCGGCTCGACCGCGACGACGAGCCCGGGCCGCACGCGGGGCCCGCGATCGCGCGACCGGTAGTTCAGCACAGTGGGCGCCTCGTGCATCGCGCGACCGATGCCGTGGCCCGTGTACTCCTGGACGATGCCGTAGGCCGGCTCCTCCGCGCGCGCGGAGTCCTGGACGGCGTCACCCACGACGCCGACCCGGTCGCCTGTCGCGAGCGCGGCGATCCCGGCCCACATCGCCCGCTCCGTCGCCTCGACGAGCGCGGTGTCGGCGGGATCCGCGGCGTCGACCACGACCGAGAACGCGGAGTCGCCGTGCCAGCCGTCGACGATCGCGCCGAAGTCCACCGACACGACGTCCCCGGACCCGAGGACCCGCTCGCCGGGGATGCCGTGCACGATCTCGTCGTTCACGGAGATGCACGTCACCGCGGGGTACGGGGGTGCCCCCACTCCCCCGTACCCGAGGAACGACGAGGTCGCGCCCGCCCGGGCCAGCACGTCACGGGCGACGGCGTCGAGCTCCGCCGTGGTCACGCCGGGCCGCACCTCGGCCCGGATCGCTGCCAGCGCGTCGGCGACGACGAGCCCCGCGGCCCGCATCGCGCGGACCTGGCTGCCGTCCTTCAGCTCGACGCGCTCGCGTCCGAACATCAGACGCGAGTGCCGAGGGCGTCGAGAACTCGCCCGGTCACCTCGTCGATCTCACCGATGCCGTCCACGGAGACCAGCAGGCCGCGCGCCGCGTAGGCCTGCGCCAGGGGCGCCGTCTCCGCGTCGTAGATGTCCAGCCGCCGGGCGATGACGTCCGCCGTGTCGTCGTCGCGGCCCTCGATCTCTGCGCGGCGGCGCATCCGGGCGAGCAGCTCGTCGCGCTCCGCCGTCAGCTGGATCACCGCGTCCAGGTGGGTGCCGAGGTCGGCGAGGACCGCGTCGAGCTCGCCGACCTGCGCCGCGTTGCGCGGGTAGCCGTCCAGGATGAACCCGTCGAGGGCGTCGGCAGCACCGAGCCGCTCGCGGACCATCGCGTTGGTGATCGAGTCCGGCACCAGCTCGCCGCAGCAGGTGTACTCCTGCGCGCGCACCCCGAGGTCGGTGCCGCGCGCGATGTTGTCGCGGAAGATGTCGCCGGTCGAGATGGCCGGCACCGCGAAGTGCTCCGAGATGCGCGCCGCCTGGGTTCCCTTGCCGGACCCCTGCGGACCCATGATCACCAGGCGTGCGCTCATCTCAGGAACCCCTCGTAGTGCCGCTGCTGCAGCTGCGACTCGATCTGCTTCACGGTCTCCATGCCGACACCGACAACGATGATGATGGAGGTTCCGCCGAAGGGGATGCTGGTACCAAGGTCCAGGAGGATGAACGTGATGAGCGGGATCATCGCGACGAACGCGAGGTACAGCGAGCCCGGCGCCATGATCCGCGAGAGCACGTAGTCGAGGTACTCGGCCGTCGGGCGACCCGCGCGGATGCCCGGGATGAAGCCGCCGTACTTCTTCATGTTGTCGGCGACCTCGTCGGGGTTGAACGTGATCGCCGTGTAGAAGTAGCAGAAGAAGACGATCAGGACGATGTAGAGCCCGATGTTCAGGGGCGCGTCCTGGGCCGCCAGGTTGCGGGCGACCCACTGCACCCAGCCCTCCGTCGCGTCGGCGAACTGGGTGATGAGCCCCGGTATCGCGAGCAGCGACGAGGCGAAGATGATCGGGATGACGCCGGCCATGTTGATCTTGATCGGGATGTACGTGCTCGAGCCGCCGTACATCTTCCGGCCGACCATGCGCTTGGCGTACTGCACGGGGATCCGACGCTGGCACTGCTCGACGAACACCACGAGCCCGATGACCAGCATGATCACGGCCATCACGATGGTGAACTTCGTCGGGCCGTTGTCGCCACGGGCGATCGACACCATGGCGGTCGGGAACTGCGCCGAGATCTGCGTGAAGATCAGCAGCGACATACCGTTGCCGATGCCGCGCTCGGTGATGAGCTCGCCGAGCCACATGATCATCGCCGTACCGGCCGTCATCGTGATGATCATCAGCAGGATGGTCATCAGCGACTCGTCCGAGATGACCGGGACCGTGCAGCCCTGGAACAGCTGGCCGGAGCGCGCGACGGTGACGATCGTCGTCGACTGGAGGATCGCCAGGCCGATGGTCAGGTACCGCGTGTACTGCGTGAGCTTCGCGGTCCCGGACTGACCCTCCTTGTGCAGGGCCTCGAAGCGCGGGATGACCACGCGCAGGAGCTGCACGATGATGCTCGCGGTGATGTACGGCATGATGCCGAGCGCGAACACGGCCAGCTGGAGGAGCGCCCCGCCGCTGAACAGGTTGACCAGCCCGAGCAGCGTGTTGCTGGTGCCGATCTCGTTCACGCACTGCTGGACGTTCTGGTAGTCCACGCCGGGGGTCGGCAGGAACGAGCCGATCCGGAAGACCACCATGATGCCGATGGTGAACAGCAGCTTGCGCCGCAGGTCTGGCGTCCGGAAGGCCCGGGCGAATGCGCTGAGCACCTGTCCTCCTGCTCCGCTGTCAGCGGTGTGTCGTCGTACCGGCCCTCGCCGCCCCGGGAACCGTGCGAGCGGCGTCGGTGCCGTGGGGAACCCTAACCCAGATCGTGCGGGACGCGGGGCGGCCCGGGCCTGTTCGGCCCGGGCCGGCCCCGGGTCAGTCCCGGATCGAGCCCCCGGCCGCGAGGATCTTCTCGCGCGCCGACGCCGAGACCTTGGCCACCGCGACGTCGAGCTTCACGGAGACCTCACCGTCACCGAGCACCTTGACCGGGGCGCCCTTGCGGACGGCACCCTTGGCGACGAGGTCGTCGGCCGTCACGGCGCCACCCTTGGGGTAGAGCTCGCCCAGCCGGTCGAGGTTGACGACCTGGTACTCCGTGCGGAACGGGTTCTTGAAGCCGCGCAGCTTCGGCTGGCGCATGTGCAGCGGGATGCCGCCACCCTCCTTGCGCGCGGGGACCTGCTGACGGGCCTTCGTACCCTTGGTGCCGCGGCCCGCGGTCTTGCCCTTCGAGCCCTCGCCACGACCCACGCGGGTCTTCGGCGTGTGCGCACCGGGCGCCGGACGCAGGTGGTGCACCCGCAGGGTGCCGCCCTGGCCCTCGGTGACGTTCGTCGGCGTCGCGGCCTTGGCCGCCTTCGCCGGCTTCGCCGCCTCGGTCTTCGCCGCCGGCTTCGCAGCCTTGGCGGGCTTGTCCGCCGCAGCCTTGGCCGCCGACGTCTTCGCCTTGGCGGCGGGCTTCTCGGCAGCAGCCGTCTCAGCCTTGGCCGCCGGCTTGCGGGCCGGCTTCTTCGTCTCGGCGGCCTCGGCCGCCTCGGTCTTCTTCTCTGCCATGGTCACTCGACCTCCTCGACGGTGACGAGGTGCGCCACCGTGGTGACCATCCCGCGGATCTCCGGTCGGTCCTCCTTGACGACGATGTCGCCGATGCGCTTGAGGCCGAGGCTGCGCAGGGTGTCACGCTGGTTCTGCTTGCCGCCGATGACGGACCTGGTCTGGGTCACCTTGAGTCGCGGCATCACGCACCTGCCTTCGCAGCAGCGGCCGCGCCCGCCTCGCGGGCGCGCAGCAGCGCAGCCGGCGTGACGTGCTCGACCGACAGCCCACGCCGTGCGGCGACGGCCTCGGGCTCCTCCAGGGCGCGCAGCGCCGCGACGGTGGCGTGCACGATGTTGATCGCGTTCGACGAGCCCATCGACTTGGAGAGGATGTCGTGGACGCCCGCGCACTCCAGGACCGCGCGGACCGGGCCACCGGCGATGACACCGGTACCGGGCGACGCCGGACGCAGGAAGACGACGCCGGCGGCGGCCTCACCCTGGACGGGGTGCGGGATGGTGCCCTGGATGCGGGGCACGCGGAAGAAGCTCTTCTTGGCCTCCTCCACGCCCTTCGCGATCGCGGCGGGCACCTCCTTGGCCTTGCCGTAGCCGACGCCGACGGTACCGTCGCCGTCGCCCACCACGACCAGCGCGGTGAAGCTGAAGCGACGACCGCCCTTGACGACCTTCGAGACGCGGTTGATCGCAACCACGCGCTCGAGGAAGGCGCTCTTCTCGGCCTGCTCGGCGCCGCCACGGCGGTTGTCCCGGCGGTCGCCACGCTCGCGCCGGTCGCCCCCGCCGGCGCCCTGGGCTCCGGTGTTGCTGCGCTGCGGTGCAGCCATCAGTGCTTCCTCTGCTTCCGTACGGTGATGACGTGGGC
>JAEWQZ010000412.1 GCA_023460255.1 Actinomycetes bacterium | reverse complement strand
GTGCCCGACGCGCGCCCGCCCGCGCCCGACGCCGGTCAGCCCGACGCCGGTCAGCCGAGCTGAGGCGCGACCTCCGCCGGTGTTCGGTCCCGCGTCGCCCTGTCCAGCTCACCTTCGACGGCGCCCCGCCGGGCGCCCGGTCGGGCCGGACGCGCTACGGCAGGTCAGCGACGGGCGAACCCCGCACGGTGGTCCGGCCGGGGGAAGGTTGCGATGACGGCGCACGCCCCCGCAACGGCGGCCGACAGGATGAGCACGGCGGCGGCCGGGCTCGGTCCGGGGACGGTGCTCGGCTGGAAGCCACCCCTGAAGGTGAAGACCTCGGCACCGACGACGCCCAGGAGGTTCCGCGGGTCCCATACGCCAGCGTTGGGGATCACCAGCAGCACCAGGGTCAGGACCACCAGGGGCAGCGGCGCCGAACGGGCAGCGGCGCCGGACGCGTACCCGAGCAGGAAGAAGCCGAAGGTCACCAGGGCGGCGACCATCGCCTGCGCCAGGAGCGGCGTCGCTGCCGGTGGCGCGGTGGCGTACCCGATGCCCCGCTCGAGGGCTGCGACGCTCGAGCGCCCCACCGCCGACGTCCCGGCCGCTGCGGCCAGGGTCACCGCGATGGTCGCGGCCGCCAGCAGCGCCCCGGTGACGACCTTCGCCAGAGTGGTAGCGGACCACCCGCCGCGCACCATGCGCATCTGCATCGTCCGCTGGCGCAGGTCCCGGGTTGCGGTCAGCACACCCACGGCCGCGAACGTCAACGGCAGCACGATGAAGGTCATCAAGCCGAGCGTGGTGCTGGCGAACGCTCCCGGGCTGCTCACCGACCAGATCCGATCCGAGGCCTGGAGGAACTCGTACTTGAGGGCGTTGTCCACGGATATGACTCCGCCCTCACCAGTCACCGTCATCGGTGCTGCGAGCGCGGCGGCGATCTCCCGCGCGCTGAGCCCGTCCTCGGCGATCATCCGGCGCAGGCTGGCATCGGCCGCCCTCGCACCGCTGAACGCGCCGCTCCACGAGATCGCAACACCGCCGGCCACAGCCAGCAGGAGCGCAAGCGGCGTGCGGGCGTACCAGGTGTAGCGGAGCTCAGCGATCAAGGCCCGCGTGAGCGGTGTCGTAGATGCGCCCAAGCCACCCTCCTTCCTGCTCTGGGAGCGGGACCGGCGCGTGGACGCGCAGACGCCCGCTGTGAAGCAGCAGCAGCTGGTCGACCAGGCCGTCCCAGAACTCAAGGTGGTGGCCGGTCACCAAGACGACTGCGCGAGTCCGCAGCGCCATCAGGTCCGCGCGTAGACGGCCCAGCGCGTCCCGGTCCAGCCCGGTCGTCGGCTCGTCCAGCACGACGACGTCTGCCCCGGCGCCGAGCGCGGCCGTCAGGGACAGGCGCCGGCGCTCTCCGATGGAGTACGTGGACACCCGCCTGCCCAGCCGCGCCGGGTCCACGTACGGCTCGATGTGCAGCGACTCAGGGGCGAGCACCGCGAGGTTCTGCCGGCCGGTGAGGTTGGGGTAGAACGGGTCGTCGTCGACCACTGCGGCCGCAGACAGGTCCCGCCCGCGCAGGGGTCTGCCGCGCCACGTGACCGCACCGTCGTAGGAGAGAAGCCCCAGCACGCACCGGATGAGCGTGGTCTTGCCCGCCCCGTTGGCGCCCATGAGGAACGTGATCCCGCGAACGAGGTCGGCGTCACACCCGGCAAGGACCTCCCGGCCACGGAACGCCTTCGCGACGCCACGCAGACGGAGCACGTCAGCGGCCGCCGGGCCGTCGGGCCCGGCAGCGCGCTGCCCATCGGTACTACCAGTCGACATTCGTGTCGCCGCCGGCTTCCACGGTGATGTAGGTGGTGTGGTCCTGGGTGTACAGGTTCACCTCTCCCAACGGTGTGACCACCCCGGCGCCGATCCGGTCCAGGAACCGGTACTGGTGCACCTTGCCGGTGGAGACCACGCGCTTCTGGCTCAGGTTCCAGCACCGGTTGGGGAAGAACGCCCCGCACCGCGCGTAGGCGGTGCTCGAGGTCAGCCCCTTACCGGTGTAGCCGAACTCGACGACATCCTCAGTCCAGAGCAGCCGCCCGCCCCGCTTGGCCTTGACGATCTTGCGCGTGGTGGTGGCGTCGGCCGTATGGAACCTTGACGGCAGCCGACTGGCTTGGGTCACCGTGACGACGGGAGCAGCGGCGTACTCCGTCAGGGTTGCCTGCTGTTCCAGGGTCAGGCCCGGCGGTGCCTCGCCCCCGGAGTCCCCGGCCTCCGCGGCCAGCGGAGCTCCGGTCAGGGCCAGGACGACCACAGCCATGGCGCAGGTGCCCCGTAGACGGCTCATCAGCTTCACCTCTTGCTCGTGAGGACGGGCCTTCGCGCCCTGCGCCATCGAAGTGTGATCATCGTCATGACCGGCAGTCAATGGGCCGTGACGAGCGGGGAGACGGCGCGGCCCTCGCCGCGGCCGCGCTGACGCAGGTGGTCTTCCCCTGGGGCTACCCGGCGATGCTCGCCGGCCAGGCACCCGAGATGCTCGCGCTCGCCGCGCGGAACGTGACTCTCGTCGTGCTCCTGGGGCTCGCCGTCGCCGGGCTCGCCGAGGCCGTGGGCGGTCGGCCCCGGGCGGCGGTGCCCGACGCGCCCGGCGTGCCCGACGCCGGTCAGCCGAGCTCAGGCGCGACCTCCGCCGCGACCAGCTCGAGGTGGTCGAGGTCGTGCAGGTCGAGGGTCTGGAGGTAGACCCGTTGCACACCCGTCTCCGCCAGCGCCCCCAGCCGGTCCACGGCCTCGCTCACGGTCCCGGCCACCCCGTGCTCGCGCAGCTCGGCCGGCTCACGTCCGATCGCCGCCGCGCGACGGGCGACCTCCGCGTCGTCGGCGCCGACGCACAGGACGAGCGCGACGGAGCGCACCAGGTCGTCGGCGGGCCGCCCGATCTCCTCGCAGGCGGCGCGCACGCGGGCGTAGATCCCCGGCAGCAGGTCGAGCTCGGGGAAGGCCGCGTTGAACTCGGTGGCGAACCGCGCGGCGAGGGCCGGCGTCCGCCGCGGGCCGTTCCCGCCGACGATCACCGGCACCGACGCCGCACCCGGGACGCGGACGCCGTCGTGCACCGCCGCCTGCTGGACGGGCTTCGGCAGGGCCGGGGAGTCGACGAGCGTGTAGTGCTCGCCGGCGTGGGAGAACGTCGCGCCGGGCGCCGTGCGCCACAGCCCCGTGACGACCTCCAGCTGTTCGGTGAGGATCCCGAAGCGCCGCTCCGGGAAGGGGATGCCGTAGGCCTCGTGCTCGCGCGCGAACCAGCCGGCGCCGAGGCCGAGCTCGACCCGTCCACCGGACATCTGGTCCACCCCGGCGACCTGGATCGCGAGCACACCCGGGTGCCGGAACGTCACGGAGGAGACGAGGGTGCCCAGGCGGATGCGGCTCGTCTCACGCGCGAGGCCCGCGAGGGTGGTCCACGCGTCGGACGGGCCGGGGCCGCCGGGACGGCTCATCGACAGGTAGTGGTCGGACCGGAAGAAGCCGTCGAAGCCCAGCCGCTCGGTGGCGAGGGCGACGGCGAGCAGGTCGTCGTAGGTGGCGCCCTGCTGGGGCTCGGTGAAGACGCGCAGGTCCATGCGCCAACCCTGGCAGACGAGCGGAGCCAGGGCCCGCGGGCCGTCAGACGCCGCCGGCCGCCAGCCGCCGCACGTAGTCGACCCGGGCGGCCAGCTGCGTCGCCTCGAACGACTGCGCGGCGACCGCCGTCGTGTGCACGAGCCCGTCGGACTGCACCGTCACGTCCAGCCAGGACGAGTAGCGGGGCTCCTTGACGAGCAGGAACAGCAGCCCGATGGGGAACAGCACCACCGCGAGCACGACCGCCCACACCGGGATCTGCTGCACCCAGGCGGCCCGCTCGGCGAGCCACCACTGCGACCCCGCGACCGGCGCGCTGCCCCGAGGGGTGACCACCCAGTGCTGCGTCACGCCGACGTCGCCGATCGTGACGAGGTACGGCTCGGGCGCCGGCCCGGCGTGGTACGGCACCGGGGGAAGGGCTGACATCGTGGCTCCTCGCTGGACCTGCGGACGGGGCGGCTGCCCACATCATCCCGCGCGGGCGTCGACGCCGTGACGCCTCCGCGTCGTCCACCCCGGCGGACGACCCGCCGCCGACGCGCGCCGCGGGGTCGGTCAGCCGGTCAGCCGCCGGAGACCGTGTGGATCACACCGCCCATGAAGGCGGCACCGACGACGGCCAGGCCCGCTGCGCCGGCGATGACCGCGAGGAAGCCCAGGACGACGACGGTCCACGCGGCACCCTTGGCGATCCCCACAGCGGGACGCTACCGCCCGGCCCGCTGGTGCGGACGCCGCCGTTCGGGTGGTGCGGGGGCGTGTCGGGGGGTGGTCAGCGGGCCCCGCGAGCGGCGCGGACGCTCCCGTCAGGAACCCGGGACGATGAACGAGTCCTCCCCGTCGTCGGTCACGCCGAGCTCGGTGCGGGCGGCGTCGACGGCTGCGCCGAGGGCCTCGGCGTCGTCCGGCTCGGCCTCGTAGCGCTCGTCCAGCACGAAGACGGCGGACCCGGTGACCTTGCCCAGGGCCGGGTACAGGGCCGCTGCGGCGGCACGCGTCGTCGCCTCCCCGATCCAGCGCTCGAAGCGGCCCTTGGTCACGCAGTCGGCCACGCCGTCGGCGGTGACGCCGGCGTCGGCGAGGATCGCGACGAGGTCAGCGGGTGCGGCGCCGGCGAGCCTGCCCTGCGCCTCGAGGAGCGCGGCGTGCGCGGTGACGGCGTCGTCGGGTGAGACGTCGGCGACGCAGGCCACGGCGGCGGCGGGCGCCAGCGCGTCGGGCCCGGGGGCGATCGGGTGGATCTCGACGCTCGCCTCGCCGGCGTCCAGGCGGTCGGCGATCTCGTCGGCGTTGGTTGCCCAGAAGGTCGCTGCGTCGGGGTCGGTGTAGTCCACGAAGACCTGGAGGTCGACCACGCCGAACGGGCGCGCGGAGCCGGTCGGCGCGGGGTCGGTGCCCGGTCCGTTCGCCTCGGTGGTCAGCGCGACGAGCCCCTCGCCGTCCCCGTAGAAGACGATGCCGTCGGAGATCATGTTCTCCGGCCCCATCCGCGCCGCCCGCGCCTGGGCCGCCTGCACCTGCACCACCGTGACGACCACGGCCAGCGCGACGGCGACCGTCCCGCCACCCCACGCCAGGATCCGGTTGCGGCGTCGGCGGGCCGCCTCAGCGCGGCGGGCGGCCTCGGCCCGCTCACGCTCGAGCGCGGCGCGCTCCTTGCTGGTGATCTTGCCCCTCTTGGACGCGGCGTAGCTCATGGACGGCGATGTCTCCAGGCAGGGCCGGCGGGCGCCGGCGGACGGGCAGGTTCGCCGCGCATCATCTCGCGCCCGCCTGTGTGCGCGCTGGGTCCTCCGTCACGCGGGCTGCGTGCCGGGCACGACGACCTCGACCGTCCACGGCCGCCCCGCGCGCTCCGGCGGGACGACGTCGGCGCGCCAGCGGGCCGCCAGCGCCTCGGCGAGCGCGTCGGGGGAGCGCGGGTACGCACCGGACTCCAGCAGGTGCCGTACGACCTCGCCCCGCGTGTGCTTGGCGGCGTGGCTGACGACGCCGCGGCCCCCGGCCGTCTCCCGGACGACGCGCACGAGGGCCGTGCGGTCGGCCAGGCCTGCGGGCTGCCCCATCGCGAGGTAGCTGCTCGAGCGGCAGTCGACGACGAGGCTGCGCGGTCCCGCCGCGGACGCGAGGGTCGCGGGCAGGTGCTCGCGCCACAGGGACTCGAGGCCGGGCGTCCCGAGGAGCCGGGAGCACACGTTCAGCCGGTAGGGCGGGATCCGGTCGGTCGGCCGCACGGCACCCCACAGGCCTGAGACGATGACGACGCGCGCGGCGGCGCGGCGCCGGGCCGCCGACGTGAGGGTCGCGGCGTCGAGCGCGTCGTACAGGACACCGGTGTAGACCTCGAGAGCGGGGCGGGCCGGCAGGTCGCGGACGTGGCGGTTGCGCGCGACGTCGTCGGCCAGGGAGGGCCCGACGAAGAGGCGGGCGAGGGCGTCGGGTGCCCCGCTCGTGGTGACCAGGGCGTCCAGGACGCGCTCGCGAGTCGGCGTGAGCTCGGGGAAGGAGAGCGCGCCGACGTCGAGCGGCCGGCCGCGGCGCGCGGGCGGCGCCTTGGACTCCGACGGCGGCAGCAGGATGAGCATGCTGCACCGTAGCGCCGGTGGACGTGGCGCGGATGCCGGGCGGGACGCGCGTGCGGGGTGCCGCCCGGGCGACGCCCGAGGGGGGTGCCGCCCGCGGGACGCGCGAGGGGGGTGCCGCCCGCGGGACGCGCGAGGGGCCCCGGACCGGTCCGGGGCCCCGCGGGCGTTCGACGCGGTAGCGGTGAGATTCGAACTCACGGTGGGCTTCCACCCACACACGCTTTCGAGGCGTGCTCCTTAGGCCGCTCGGACACGCTACCTGGCGCAGCGAGGATACCCGGTCGCCGTGCGACGCTCCGAATCCCCGGCCCCGCACCGCCTCCGCCCCCCGCTTGTGCGGAGTGCTACGCCGTCATGTGGAGCGTTGCGGGACACCCGCCTGCATGTGTGGAGCGTTGTGGGGGGGC
>JAEWQZ010000411.1 GCA_023460255.1 Actinomycetes bacterium | reverse complement strand
AGGCTCAGGTCGCGCAGGAACGCGTTCGGCACGCGGCCACCCGTGCCCTCGCCGCCCCCGGTGCGGCTCGGGGCGTCCATGACCGCCAGGGGGAGGGTGAGCACGGCCAGCGCGGTGGCCGCGGTGCGCGGTGCCTTGCCGAGCGCGAGCAGGATGCCTGCGGCGGCCATCGCGCCGCCGTGGACCCTGACGATGGTGGTGAGGGTGCGCGTGTCGGGCGGTGGCGGCACGTCGAGCCGTTCGGCCTGTCGGCGCCACGTCTCCCGCATCCGCGAGACGTGCGGGCCGGGCCGCCGGGCGGCGTCGACCCCCTCGGCGACGAACCAGGTGGCAAGGAGCGGGCGGGCGAGCCGACGGCTGAGCATGGTCTCCTCCTCGGGGTGCTGTCAGCACGCTAGTCGCTGGGCGGCCGGGCGGCACGAGGTGGCAGTCGCCCCGGGCGGGAATCCGGTGCGGCCGACGCGCGTTGTCGCGGGCATGGGTCCTGTGCTGCTCGAGGCGCGCCCGGTCGTGCCACGGCCGGCAGGCCCGGGCCTTCCGGCGCGGCTAGGCTCGTGCCTGATGAGCACCCACGCGCCCGACGAGGGCACCGACGCCACCGTCGCGCACGCCGGCCCCGGCTCCGGCCCCGACGCGGTCCCCGCGCCGGAGGTCGAGGCGGAGGGCGAGAGCACGGACCGGGCCCCGGCGGAGGACCCCGCCGCGCGCGCCGAGCGGTTCGAGCGCGAGGCCCTGGCCTACGTCGACCAGCTGTACTCCGCCGCGCTGCGGATGACCCGCAACCCCACGGACGCCGAGGACCTCGTCCAGGAGACGATCGTCAAGGCGTTCGCGGCGTTCCACCAGTACCGCCCGGGCACGAACCTCAAGGCGTGGCTGTACCGGATCCTCACGAACACGTTCATCAACTCCTACCGCAAGAAGCAGCGTGAGCCGCTCCAGTCGGGTTCGGAGGACATCGAGGACTGGCAGCTCGCACGGGCGGCGTCGCACACGTCGGTCGGGCTCCGCTCGGCGGAGGCGGACGCCCTGGACAGGCTGCCCGACTCGGACGTCAAGGAGGCGCTGGCGTCGATCGGCGAGGACTTCCGCATCGCCGTCTACCTCGCCGACGTCGAGGGCTTCGCGTACAAGGAGATCGCCGAGATCATGGGGACCCCGATCGGGACGGTGATGTCCCGCCTGCACCGCGGCCGCAGCCAGCTGCGTGAGCTGCTCACGGACTACGCCCGGGAGCGCGGGCTGGTCCCCGCGCGGGAGGAGGGTGCGTCGTGACCGGCCACACGCACGGCGAGGACGCCGACGTCGACTGCAGCGAGGCGCTCGCGCGGCTCTTCGAGTTCATCGACGCGGAGATCGACGAGGTCGAGGGCGACCGGATCCGGCGGCACCTGGCCGACTGCGAGCCGTGCCTGTCCGAGTACGACGTGGCCGACCACCTGAAGAAGCTCGTCCGGCGCTCGTGCGCCGAGTCGGCGCCTGCCGGGCTGCACGTGCGGATCCGTGAGCAGCTGACGATCCTGCGCCGTGAGGTGGCCGCGTCGGAGTGACATGCCGACGCGTCCGGGAAGAGCCGCGGGTCCGCTCAAGTCGGGCGGCCCGTCGCCCGATCAACCAGGGGTGACCGAGCAGCCGCAGCCGCAGTCCGTCATCCCGCTCCTGCACGCCCTCGCCAGCAGCAAGGGGTCCGACCTGCACTGCAAGGTCGGCTCGGCCCCCAGGCTGCGTGTCGACGGCCGCCTGCGCCGGCTCCAGGTGCCCGACCTGCGCCCCGAGGACACCGAGCACATGGTCTCCCAGGTGCTGCCCGAGGAGCTGACGGAGAGCTTCGCGGCGACCAACGAGGCCGACTTCGCGTACTCGCTGTCCGGCGTCGGCCGGTTCCGTGTCAACGCGTTCCGCGCCCGCGGCACCCTGGGGCTCGTCTTCCGTCGGGTCGCCATGGGCGCCCAGACGCTGGAGGACCTGCACCTGCCGGAGGTGCTCGGCGAGCTGGCGCTCGAGCCGCGCGGGCTCGTCCTGGTCACCGGCCCGACGGGGTCCGGCAAGACGACGACGCTCGCGTCGATGGTCGACCTCATCAACACGTACAAGGAGGTCAACGTCGTCACGATCGAGGACCCGATCGAGATCCTGCACAAGGACAAGAAGGCGATCGTGTCCCAGCGCGAGGTCGGCTACGACACGGCGGACTTCCGGGTGGCGCTGCGGGCCGCGATGCGGCAGGACCCGGACGTCATCCTCGTCGGCGAGATGCGCGACGTGGAGACCGTGCGGGCGGCGCTGTCCGCTGCGGAGACCGGGCACCTCGTGCTCTCGACGCTGCACACGATCGACGCGTCGGAGACGATCAACCGCATCGTCGACTTCTTCCAGCCGCACGAGCAGAAGCAGATCCGTGGTGCTCTCGCGCAGTCCCTGCGCGGCATCGTCTCGCAGCGCCTCGTGCGCCGGTCCGACGGGACGGGCCGCGTCGCCGTCGTCGAGGTCATGGTGAACACGGGGCGCACGGCCGAGGCGATCGTGGACCCGTTCACGAACCCGCCGCTCGAGGACCTCATCGCCGACGGCGAGTTCTACAAGATGCAGACCTTCGACAAGCACCTGTTCACGCTCGTGAGCGAGGGCGTGGTGACCTACGAGGACGCGTGCGCGGTGGCCAGCCGGCCGCAGGACCTCACCGTCGAGCTCCGCGCGGCGGGCGTCGTCCGGTAGCCCTGCCCGCGGCCTGTGGGCAGCGCGACGTTGCGCTCCACCGTTGCGCGTCCGCCGATCGAGATATAACGTGTTCACGGCAACGCGATATATCTCGACTGGAGGCACCGTGAGCGAGACCGTGACGGGGGAGTCCTGGGTCGTCACCGGCCCGCAGATCATCGAGGTCGACGACGTCCGCTCCGTGCGCGCCGCGCTGGTCGCCGGCCGCGTCGACGTCGTCGGCCGGGACGAGCCCGGCGCCCGGATCGAGGTCCACCGCGTCGAGGGGCGCCCGCTGGAGGTGAGCCTCGTCGACGGCGAGCTGCGGGTCGGCTACGCCTTCACCCTCGCCGGCTGGGAGGGGTGGCTGGAGCGGTTCCGGACGTGGCGCACGTCGGACGCCGCCGACGTGCACATCGCCGTGCACCGCGACGTCGCCGCGCGGCTCGGCACCGTGAGCGCGGACGGGTTCCTCGCCGGCGTCGCCGGCAGCCAGGTGTCCACCGTGTCGGGGTCCCTCGTCACCGACGGCACCCGGGGTGCGCTCGTCGCCAAGAGCGTCTCGGGCGACCTCGTCGTGCGGGGGCACACCGGGGACCTGCGGGCCAACTCCGTGTCCGGCGCGGTGATCGCCTCGGGCGCGTTCACGCAGGTCGGGGTCACCACCGTCTCGGGTGCGGCCACCCTGGACGCCACGCGCGCGACGGGCGTGACCCTCCAGACGGTCTCCGGGGACATGACGGTCCGCCTGCCGGAGGGCATGGGCGTGGGCGTCGCCGCGCGCAGCGTCTCCGGGCGCGTCGTCGTCGACGGCGAGGCGCATGCCGGCGAGGGACAGCTCACCGGCTCCGTGGACGTGCGGCGCGGCGACGGCTCCTGCCGGATCCACGCCACGACCGTCTCCGGGCACCTCACCGTGCTCCGCGGCGCGCCGGTGCGCGCCGAGGGGAGCGCCTGATGCCCGTCTTCGCGCACGGGCAGCTGAGGCTGTACCTGCTGGCGCTGCTCGAGTCCGGACCCAAGCACGGGTACGAGCTCATCACCGCGCTCGCCGACCGCTTCGGGGGGACGTACCGGCCGAGCCCGGGCACCGTCTACCCGCGGCTCGCCCGGCTCGAGGAGGAGGGGCTCGTCCGGCGCCTGGACGACGGCCGCAAGAACACGTACTCCCTGACGGACGCGGGGCGCGCCGAGCTCGAGGCCCGGCGCGGTGACCTGGCGGCCCTGGAGGAGGACCTCGCCGAGACCGTGCGCTCGCTCGCCGCGCAGGTGCGCGACGAGGTGCGCGGCGCGATGGCCGGGCTGCGTGCGGACCTCGCCGCGGCTGCGCAGGAGGCCCGGGCGGCGGCGGGCCCGCCCATGTCGTCGCACGGCGAGCGGCGGGCTGCCTCCCGCGTGCGGCGTGCCGAGGCGGAGGCGCTCCTGCACCAGTTCCGCGACGAGGTGCGCGCTGAGCTGCGGCGCGTCGACGCCCGCGGCGAGATCACCCAGCTGACGGTGGACACCGTGCGCACGGTCCTCGACGCCGCCCGCACCGCGATCACCGCGACGCTCACTGAGCGCTGACCCGGCGAGCCCCGTCGGGGTGATTGGGGGCGTCTGCCCTGGTCTGTGACGTGATGATCATGCGGCGGGCGGGCGCTTCACCCCGTCGGCCGCTCAGGAGTCCCGTGCGCGCGCCGATGGATGACGTGTGGCGCACCCCCGGGCGCCGCGGCTCCTGGAGGCAGCGATGGCGAAGCCTGCACGCACGCCCCGCCGGTGGGTCGGCGTGGGCGACTCCGACCTGCCCGACTCCCGGGCGGCCGGGGCGGCCGCCGCGGCGGGCGCGCTGACCGGACCGGACCCTCGCCTGGTGATCGTGCTCGGGGCGATGAGCTTCGACCTGCCGGAGCTGCTCGCCGGCGTGCGGTCCGTCACGGGCGACGTCCCGTTGGTGGGCTGCTCCACGCACGGGGAGATCTGGCGGGGCGGACCGTCGGACGGGACGGTCCTCGTCGTCGTGCTCGGCGGGCAGGGGTTCTCGGTGCGCACCGCGGCGTCGGAGGGCGTGTCGGGCCGGCAGCGCGAGGCGGGCGCACAGGTCGCCCGCGCCGTGCGCGGCCACGACGACGACCGGGCGCACCACGCCCTGCTCGTGTTCACCGACAGCCTGCTGCGCCACCAGGAGGACATCCTGCGGGGGGCGTACGAGGTGCTCGGGGCACGGGTGCCGCTGTTCGGCGGTGCGGCCGCCGACAGGTGGGCGATGGACCGCACGTTCCAGTTCCACGGCGACGAGGTGCTGCACGGCTCCGTCGTGGTCGCGATGGTGCACTCGGACGGCCCGCTCTCGATCGCCGTCGGCCACGGCTGGCGCCCGGTGGGCGAGCCGATGATCGTCACCGAGTGCGACGACGGCCGCGTCTACACCCTGGACGACGAGCCCGCCATGGACCGCTTCCTCCAGCGGTCCGGCGCCCCGGAGCAGGCGTACCACGACCCGGTGGCGTTCAAGCAGTTCGCGCTGACCAGGCCGATCGGCGTCGAGCGCCGCAGCGGCACGGAGGTGCGCAACCTGTGCACGGAGGTCGACGTCGCCGGCCGGACGATCGGCGGGGGAGGCCAGATCCCGCAGGGCGGCCTGACGTGGCTGATGGAGGGCGACGCCGACTCCGTCCTCGAGGCGGCGTCCGCGGCCTGCGAGGAGGCCGTCGCGGGGCTCGGCGGCGCCGAGCCGCTCGCCCTGCTCACCTTCGGCTGCTCCGCGCTGCGCAAGGTCCTCGGGGCCGAGGGCACGGTGCGCGAGAGCGAGCGGATCGCCAAGGTCGCCGGCGACGCCCCCTACGCTGGCTTCTACACGTGCGGGGAGATCGCCCGCACGCGCGGGATCGACGGCTTCCACAACCAGACGCACGTCGTGCTCGCGCTGGCGTAGGACGGGAGCCGCATGCCGACCTCGGCCGAGACGCTGTCGACACAGCTGCTCGTACAGTTCCTCACGGCCGTCTCGTCGTGCCCCGACAGCGGCGCGGCGGCCCGGGTGGCCGCCGAGCGTGCCGCCGCGGCCTTCGAGGCGGAGGTGGGCGCCGTCGTGCTGCCGGGCGGCGTCGAGGCCGCCGTCGGCTTCCCGGAGGACCAGCCGGCGACGGA
>JAEWQZ010000410.1 GCA_023460255.1 Actinomycetes bacterium | reverse complement strand
ACGTCCCGGATCGTGGTCAGCGGCGGTCGCGGGTGATCCGGGCACGGGCCGTCGTGATGGACTACGCCGCGTGACAGATGCCGCAGCCACGCCCGCCCGCCTGCCCCGCGTCCGCGCGTCCGAGCTGGTCGGCCGCGGGTGGCTGAACACCGGCGGCCGCGACCTCACGCTCGCGGACCTGCGCGGCAAGGTCGTCGTCCTCGACTTCTGGACGTTCTGCTGCATCAACTGCCTGCACGTGCTCGACGAGCTGCGCGAGCTGGAGGAGGCGTACCGCGACGTCCTGGTGATCGTGGGTGTCCACTCGCCGAAGTTCGTGCACGAGGCCGACCCGGTCGCGCTCGCGGCCGCCGTCGAGCGGTACGAGGTGCACCACCCGGTGCTCGACGACCCGGATCTGACGACCTGGTCCGCGTACACCGCGCGCGCGTGGCCGACCTTGGTGGTGATCGACCCGGAGGGGTACGTCGTCGCGCACATGGCCGGCGAGGGGCACCGGCGCAACCTGGAGATCCTCGTCGGGCAGCTCGTCGCCGAGCACGAGGCCAAGGGGACCCTCCACCGGGGCGACGGCCCCTACGTGCCGCCCGCGCCGACGTCCGGCACCCTCCGCTTCCCGGCCAAGGCCCTCCGCCTCCCGTCAGGCAACCTCCTCGTCGCCGACGCCGGTCACCACAGCCTCGCCGAGCTCGCCCCCGACGGTGAGACGCTCGTCCGGCGGATCGGCTCCGGCGAGCGCGGCCTGGTCGACGGCGGGCCCGACGACGCCCGGTTCAGCGAGCCCAACGGCCTGTGCCTGGTCCCCGAGGAGCTGCGGTCGTGGCTCGGCTACGACGTGCTGGTGGCGGACACCGTCAACCACGCGCTGCGCGGGGTGCGCCTCGACACCGGCGAGGTGCGCACGGTAGCCGGCACCGGCGAGCAGTTCATGGTCGGCGGGCCGGACAACGTCGCGCCGTGGCCCGACGGCGAGCCCGGACCCGGCTGGGAGCCGGGTGGGCAGTACCCCCCACGCATGGTCCGGCTCTCCTCGCCGTGGGACGTCGCGTGGTCGCAGGACCTCGCGGCGTTCGTCGTCGCGATGGCGGGCAACCACACGATCTGGGCCTTCGACGACGAGGAGGGCTCGCTCGCGCTCCTCGCGGGGACGATGAACGAGGGCCTGCTCGACGGGCCCGGGCGCGAGGCGTGGTTCGCGCAGACGTCGGGAGTGGCCGTCGGGCCGGACGGCCGCATCTGGCTCGCGGACTCCGAGGTCTCGGCGCTGCGGTGGATCGAACCGGCGGGCGGCGAGGTCACCGTGCGCACCGCCGTCGGGCAGGGGCTGTTCGACTTCGGCCACCGCGACGGCCCCGCCAACGCCGCGCTGCTCCAGCACCCGCTCGGTGTCGCCGTCCTGCCCGACGGCAGCGTGGCGATCGCCGACACCTACAACGGCGCGATCCGGCGCTGGGCGCCCGCGCCCGACCGCGACGGCCCCGGGGAGGTCACCACCCTCGCGCGCGACCTCGCCGAGCCGTCCGGCCTGCTCGTGGACGTGCACGACGACGGGCGCGTCGACCTCCTCGTGGTCGAGTCGGCCGCGCACCGGCTGACGCGGGTCGCGCTGCCGGCGCGGCTGGCCGGCGAGATCCTCGACGCGGGCGCGCACCGCACGCAGCGGCCGGTGTCGGAGATCGGGTCCGGCGAGGTGACGCTCGAGGTGGTGTTCACGCCGGCCGGGGGCCAGAAGTACGACGACCGCTTCGGCCCCTCGACGCGCCTCCAGGTCTCCTCGACTCCGCCGGACCTGCTGCTCGACGGCACCGGTGACGACGTGCCCCTCACCCGCACGCTGCGCATCAACCCCGCGGTGACCGAGGGCGTGCTGCACGTGACGGCGCAGGCGGCGTCGTGCGACGCGGACCCGGGGATCGAGTACCCGGCCTGCCACCTGAACTCCCAGGACTGGGGGGTGCCGGTGCGCGTGGTCGACGGCGGACCGGCGGTGCTGACCCTTCCCCTGCACGGCTGACCGGCCATCTCCCGCCCTCCGCCCCGCCCCGGCGTGTGCGGAGACTTCGCCGCGGACTCCGCGGCGAAGTCTCCGCGCAACGGCTGCGTGTCAGGTCGGCGTTGCTGGCTAGGCTGACCGACGACGCGGGGTGCCGCACGCGCTGAGCGCAGCGGCTGAGATCACACCCGTCGAACCTGATCTAGTTCGTACTAGCGAAGGGAACGTCGATGTCGGCCACGCCTGCCGCCGCTGACCCCACCCGGTTCATGCCCACTCCTGTCCCGCCCACTCCCGCCACACCTCCTCCCGTCCCACCCCTGCCCGTCGCGCCCGACGACGTCGCGGCCGCCCTCGACGCCGTGCGGACGCGGGCGCCCCTCGTGCAGTGCCTGACGAACGTCGTCGTCGCGCAGTGGACGGCCAACACGCTGCTCGCCCTCGGTGCCGCGCCGGCGATGGTCGACAACCCGCGCGAGTCGGCCGAGCTGGCGTCGGTGGCCGACGCGGTGCTGGTCAACCTCGGGACGCCCTACGTCGAGACGGTGGCCGCCATGGAGCCGGCCGTCGCTGCGGCGGGGGGCGCCGGGACGCCCTGGGTGCTCGACCCCGTCGCGGCAGGGACGCTCGGTTGGCGCACGGAGGTGGCGCGGTCCCTTCTCGCGGCCGGGCCGCCGGCGATCCTGCGGGGGAACGCGTCGGAGGTGCTCGCCCTCGACGGCGGTTCCGGCGGGCGTGGCGTCGACTCCGTGCACGCGCCCGAGGCGGCCGTCCGGTCGGCCCTGGCCATCGCGCGGCGGCACGGCACCGTCGTCGCGGTGTCGGGGCCGACCGACCACGTGCTCGACCCCCACCGCCTCGTCCGGGTCGCGAACGGGCACGAGTGGCTGACGCGCGTGACAGGTGTCGGCTGCGCGCTCGGTGCCGTGATGGCGGCCTTCGCCGCCGCCGTCGACGACCCGCTGCTGGCGGCCGTCGCGGCGACCGCCACGATGACGGTGGCCGCCGAGGAGGCAGCAGCGCGGTCGGGCGGCCCGGGCTCCTTCGCCGTCGCCCTGCTCGACGACCTCACGGCCGTCACGCCCGACCAGCTCGCGGCGCGGGTGGAGCTCGGATGAGCGCCGGCACCACGGCCGTCGCTCGACGGCGGGTCGTCGACCTGTCCCTCTACCTCGTCACGGACACGCGTCTGTGCGCGGCGATCGGCGTGCCCGCGACGGTCGCCGCCGCCGTGGGCGCGGGCGTCACGATCGTGCAGGTCCGCGACCCGCACGCCGACGACGCCGAGCTCGTCGCCCTCGGCCGCGCCGTGCGGGCCGAGCTCGCGGGCACCGGCGTCCCGCTCGTCGTCAACGACCGCTGGCACCTGGTCGGGGCGATCGGCGCGGACGGCGCGCACGTCGGGCAGCACGACGACGACCCGCGCACCGTGCGCGCAGCCCTCGGCCCCGACGCGATCCTCGGCCTGTCGGTCCAGGAGCCCTCGCACGTGGCGACGGCGCGCGCGGGGGGCGACGACGTCGTCGACCACCTCGGCGTCGGGCCCGTGTGGGACCAGTGGGTGAAGCCGGACGCGGCACCGTCGATCGGGGTCGAGGGGTTCCGTGCCGTCGCGGCGGTCAGCCCCTGGCCGTGCGTCGCCATCGGCGGCGTGCACGCGGAGGGGGCGCAGGCGCTGCGGGCGGCGGGTGCGGCCGGGCTCGCCGTGGTCACGGCGATCTGCGGGACGCCCGACGTCGCGGCGGCGACCCGGCGGGTCCGCGACGCCTGGGACGGCGCGGAGGGCGTGTGGTGACGGCGCCGCTGGTCGCGCTGACCGTCGCGGGCAGTGACCCGTCCGGCGGTGCCGGCATCCAGGCGGACCTCAAGACGTTCTCCGCGCTCGGCGCCTACGGGACCGCCGTCCTGACGGCGCTGACGGCGCAGAGCACCCGGGGCGTCACGGGCACCTGCTCGGTCCCCGCGCCGTTCGTCCTCTCGCAGCTCGAGACGCTCGCCGCCGACGTGCGCATCGACGCCGTCAAGATCGGCATGCTCGCACGCGCCGAGGTCGTCGAGGCGGTGGAGGCGTTCCTGCACCGGTGGGACCCCGCCGGCGACCGCGTGGTGGTGCTGGACCCGGTGATGGTAGCGACCAGCGGGGACCCGCTCGTCGCCGACGACGCCGTCGCGGGCATCCGCGCCCTCCTGCCGCGGGCGCGCCTCGTCACGCCGAACGTGCCCGAGGCCGGGCGGCTGCTCGGTGTGCCGGCCGCGTCCGACGTCGGTGGGATGATCGTCCAGGCGGAGCGGCTGCGCGGGCTCGGCCCGGTGTGGGTGCTGCTCAAGGGGGGTCACCTCCCCGGGTCGGACGCCACGGACGTGCTCGTGGGGCCGGACGGCGCACACGTGCTGACCGGCCCGCGCGTCGACACCCGGCACACCCACGGGACCGGGTGCACCCTGTCCTCCGCCGTCGCCGTGCTCGCCGCCCGGCTGGGTGACTGGCCCGCCGCGGCGGCGGCGGCGAAGGAGTGGCTGACGGGTGCCATCCGGGCCGCGGACGGGCTGCGGGTGGGGTCGGGGATCGGCCCCGTGCACCACTTCCACGAGCTGTGGCAGGCCCTGCACGAGGGCCCGGGCGTCAGCCCACGGCCTCCCGCAGGAGCGCGAGGGCGCGGGCGGTCGTGGCGGTGACGACGTCGGCCGGGTCGCCGGGGAAGACGCGCCGTTCGGCGTGCTCGGCGCCGTCCGGCCCGACGACGGCCAGCCAGACGGTGCCCGGCGGCTCGTCCTCGCCGGGGTCGGGGTCGGGGCCGCCCAGCCCGGTCACGGCCACGCACACGTCGGCGCCGAGCAGGTCGGCGGCGGCCCGCGCCATCGTCGTCGCGCAGGTGCGGGTGACGACGGGGCCGGGCGGGACGCCGAGCACCTCGACCTTCACCTCAGCCGAGTAGGCGACCACGCAGCCGCGGAACCACTCGGCGGCGTCCGGCGCCGCGGCGAGGGCGGACGCGATGGTCCCACCGGTGAGCGACTCGGCGGTGGCGACGGTGAGGCCGCGACGGGCCAGCAGCTCCGCGAGCCCGGCAGCGTGCTCACCGGCGGCCTCGGCGGTCAGCCGGACCGCCGAGGCGAGGGCGTCGTCGCTGGGCACCCGGTCAGCGTAGGGAGGCTCGGCCCACCCCACCACCCCGGCTCGGCCCACCCCACCACCCCACGGAGTGGAACGATCTGCTGGCCTTTCGTTCCACTTCGTGGGGGCGGACCCTCGTTTCGTTCCACTCTGCGGG
>JAEWQZ010000409.1 GCA_023460255.1 Actinomycetes bacterium | reverse complement strand
GCCGCGTGGCGCGCCGTCGTGGACGACGACGCGCTGACCAACGCGCTCCAGACCTCGACGATCGCCGGCTTCGACCGGGTGCACGACGTGATGCTGCTGGCGCCGTACGTCGACAGGTACTTCGCGGCGCTGGAGGACGTCTGGGCGACCCGGACGAACGAGATGGCCCAGAACATCGTCGTCGGCCTGTACCCGACCACGCTGGCCGGGTACGTCGACGTGCTCGACCGGACGGACGCGTGGCTGGCGGACCTCGGCGAGCGGACGCCGGCCCTGCGCCGCCTCGTCGTGGAGGCACGGGACGGGGTGCGCCGCTCGCTCGCCGCCCAGGAGCGCGACCAGGGCTGACCGCGGGACCACCCAGGAGTGGCGACCGCGCGTGCCGGTCCGGGGGGGAAAAGGTCCCGTGTGAGCGCGTCCACGTCCGCTAGTCTCTGACGCGGTCCCTCCCACCCCTGGGTGCGCACGCGCCCCGGACGCTGTCGCCGTGACGCCTCCCCCCTGCGTCGCGTGCTGAGGGACGTGTGGAGGAGTGTCATGCAGGCGCGCGGTCGACGACTGGCGGGCCCGGCGCGGGTGCGCCGGGCGCTGGTTCCCGTGGTGGTCACCAGCCTCGTACTCGTGCTCGTGTGCATGGGTGTCACGACGTTCACGCTCATCCTGCCGGCGATGCGCGCCACGGCCGTGACGGTGGCGACGACGCCGGAGTCCTGCACGTCTCGCTCGATGCCGATGGTCGCCCACCCGGACGACGACCTGCTCTTCATGAACCCGGACATCATCCGGGACATCGAGGCGGGCGCGTGCGTGCGCACGGTGTTCCTCACCACCGGCGACGCCAACCGTGACGCCTCGTACTGGCTGCTGCGCGAGGACGGCGTCCGCGCCGCCTACGCGACGATGGCCGGCGTCGAGGACGCCTGGACGGACGGCACGCTGAGCGTCGGGGACCGCCGGCTCGCGGTGTCCACGCTCGACGCCGCACCCGGCATCTCGCTGGTCTTCATGCACCTGCCCGACGGCAACCGCCGCGGTACCGGCAACGCGATCCACGGGCGCCAGAGCCTGATGCGGCTGTGGCTGGGCGAGATCGAGTCGATCGACCCCGTCGACGGCCGGGCCGCCTACCGCGCGCACGAGCTCCGGACGACCCTCACCGCGCTCGTCGAGGACTTCGACGCGACGACCGTGCGGGCCCAGGACTGGACGCTCGACTTCCGCACTGGGGACAACGCCGACCACACGGCGGCCGCCCTCTTCGTCCGGGCCGCGGCAGCGCGCGCCGACAGCGACCCGAACCTGCTCGCCTACGCCGGCTACCCGAGCTGGACGCAGCCCGCCAACGTCAACGGGCGCGAGCTCGGCCTCAAGGCCGACGCGCTCCTCGCGTACGCGCGCCACGACCCCAAGTTCTCCGCGAGCGTGCAGCAGGTGGAGTCCCTCATGACGTCGATCCGGGCAGGGCGGCAGTACGTCGTCGTCAACGAGCTGCTCGGCACCGAGCCCAGGCGCCACCTGGTGGGCCGGCCGCGCGACTGAGCGGCAGCCACGACCCGGTGCCTCAGCCGCGCAGCGCGGCGACCAGCGAGCGCAGGCGCGGGTGGGAGAACAGCGTCTCGAGCGTGACGAGCCGCTGCGCGGAGTCGGCGAGCGGCACCTTCCAGTTCGGGTACTCGGTGTCGGTACCCGGCTGGTTCTGGGCGCGTCGCTCCCCCACGGCATCCGCGAGCGAGATCCCGAGCAGCACCGCGGGCGAGGCCAGGAGGAGCCGGTGCATCGCCTCGACGACCTGGCGCTCCGAGGGGTCGGCGCCGACCAGCCCTCGACGGCCGAGCAGGTCGAGGAGCTCGCGACGCTCCTGCCAGGCGTCGGCCCGGACCTTCTCGACGGGCTCGGTGAGCAGGCCGAGGCGCTCCCGCAGCTCGACGTGCTCCCCCGCGAGGTACCCCGCGGTGGGCGGCAGGTCGTGCGTCGTCACGGTGGCGAGCGTCAGGCGTCGGTACTCCTCGGGCGGGCGGAAGTCGTCGGCCGACCGCTCGAACCACATCACCGACGTCCCGAGCAGCCCCCGGTCGGACAGGTAGTCCCGCACCCACGGCTCCACGGTGCCGAGGTCCTCGCCGATGACGACGGCGCCGGCGCGGTGCGCCTCGAGGCACAGGATCCCGACCATCGCCTCGTGGTCGTACCGCACGTAGGCGCCGTGCTGCGCCCCGTTCCCGGCCGGGATCCACCAGAGCCGGAACAGGCCCATGATGTGGTCGATCCGGATGGCGCCCGCGTGCCGCAGCACCGTCCGGAGCATGTCGCGGTACGGGCGGTACGCCGCGCGGGCCAGCGCGTCCGGCCGCCACGGCGGCTGTGACCAGTCCTGCCCCTGCTGGTTGTACATGTCGGGCGGGGCGCCCACCGACACCCCGTGCGCGAACACGTCGGACATCGCCCAGGCGTCGGCCCCCTCGGGGTGCACCCCGACGGCGAGGTCGTGCATGATGCCGAGCCGCATCCCGGCGGAGCGTGCCGCGCGCTGGGCAGCGGCGAGCTGCTCGTCGGCGACCCACTGGAGCCAGCAGTGGAAGGTGACCCGGTCGGCGAGCTCGACGCGCAGGGCCCGCACCGCCTCCGAGGTGTGGTCGTGGAGCTCCGGCGGCCACGGGGCGCCCCCGACGTGCTCGGTCAGCGCGCACCAGGTCGCGAAGTCCTCCAGGCCCCGCCCCTGCGCGGCCCGGAAAGCCTCGAACTGGGCCTGGCGGGCCGTGCTGCGCGGCGCCGCGAACACGACCTCGAGCGCGACCTTCTTCGCCGTCCACACGGCGTCCCGGTCGATGGGCCCGGGGTCCTGGTTCAGCGGGCGGGCCGCCTCCGCCTGCCACTCGACCAGCGTGCGCTCGGCGGCGGGCAGGTAGGCCGTCTCCGGGACGTCCTCCACGCGTACGTAGATCGGGTTCACGAAGCGCCGGCTCGTCGGCAGGTACGGCGAGGGTGTGAGCGGGGGGACGGGCTCGGCGGCGTGCAGCGGGTTGACCAGGAGGAAGTCGGCCGACGCCCGGCGTGCGGCGAGCCACGCGAGGTCCCGCAGGTCCGCGAGGTCGCCGAGCCCCCACGACTGCTCGGACCGCACGGAGTACAGCTGCGCCATGAGGCCCAGGGCCGGCCGGTCCTCGAGCCCCGCCGGCAGCTCGAGCCGGGCCGGCACGACGACGACGGTGCACGTCGCCGTCTGCGCCTCGCTCTCGGCGGCCATGGTGTGCCAGCCCAGCGGCAGGTCGCCGGGCAGCTCCACGGTGGCCCGCCCGACGGCCCGGCCGTCGACGGTGCGCGGCGGGACGTACACGTCGAGCTGGTCGAGCCCGCGGCGCCCGCCGCCCTCCTCGGGGTCGAGGTCCAGCCACACCGAGACCGGCGCCCCGTCGTCGACGTGCACGGCCACCGGCACGGCCGTGCCGGCCTGCACCACGACCACGGGCGGCAGCATCCGCCGCCAGATCTCGTCCTCCGCGTTGCCCAGGGCGACGTCGACGCGCTCCGGCGTCGAGGCGTCGACGCCGAGGGCGCCGAGCACCGCGACGAGCGTCTCCTCGCGGACCTGCCGGTGGCTGCCGTCGAAGCCCCAGAAGTCGGGCACGACCCCGTACCGCCCCGCCAGCTCGAGCAGAGGTTCCGGCAGCGATGTCTCGGCCACCCTCCGATCCTGCCAGAGCCCGCCGGTGACGCCACGCGCGCCGCCCGGCGGGTGCTCGGTCGTCTCGATAGCCTGCTGCGGTGATCGGGACGGAGACGGACGACAGCGGCACCGTCGAGCAGGTGACGGAACAGGCCGGGCAGTGGTTCGACTGGCTGCTCGGCGCACCGGCCCAGAGCCTCGTGGCGGTCGTCGCCGCGCTGGTGCTCCTGGCGCTCACGCGGTGGCTGATCACCAGGGCCGTGCGCTCGGTCGTCTCGGGTGGCGCCCGGGTGCGCCGCCACGCGCGTCGCCTCCTGCTCAAGACACCGGCCCGCGCGGCGCTCGACTCCGACCCGCTCGCCGTGGCGCGCCGCGTGCAGCGCGCCGAGACGATGGGCTCCGTGCTGCGGTCCACCGCCGCCCTGGTGATCGGGATCATCCTCATCACCGCCATCGCGAACATCAACGACTGGGACCTCGGCCCGGTCCTGGCGTCCGCGGGGGTGCTCGGCGTCGCGCTCGGCTTCGGTGCCCAGACGCTGATCAAGGACTGGCTCGCCGGGCTGTTCATGCTCATCGAGGACCAGTACGGCGTCGGCGACGTCGTCGACCTCGGTGAGGCCACGGGGACCGTGGAGGCGATCGGCCTGCGGGTGACCCAGGTGCGCGACCTGTCCGGCACGCTCTGGTACGTGCGCAACGGCGAGGTGCTGCGCGTCGGCAACATGACCCAAGGCTGGTCGCGGGCCTTCGTCGAGATCCAGGTCCCGCCGGACGCGGACGTCGACCGGGCGATGGAGGTGCTCCGCGCGGCGGCCGCGGAGACCGCCACGGACGAGGAGCTCAGCGGCCTCGTCCTCGCCGACCCGGACGTCACCGGGTACGAGGACCTGCGCGCCGAAGCCGTCGTCCTGCGCACGATGATCAAGGTGGCGCCCGCCAAGCAGTGGGTGGTCCAGCGCGTCCTGCGGGCGCGGATCCGGGAGCGTTTCACGGAGGCGGGCATCGCGATGGCGTTGCCCCGGCAGGTGTTCGTCGAGCGCGAGCAGGGCTCCGGCAGGGGCTAGCGCCAGACGAGCAGCTGCTGGCCCTCGGCCACGGCGTCGCCCGGCTCGACGAGCCACTCGACGTCGCCCGCCTCGGCCTGGAGGGCGACGACCGGGCACAGCGCGGAACGGCCCTCGTGGCGGACGCACCGCGGCGACCAGGCGAGGAGCGGCTGGCCGGCCGCCACCTCCTGGCCCTCCTGGACCGCGACGTCGAAGCACGCCGGCGCGAGGCCCTCGGTGTCGACCCCCAGGTGCACGAGGACCGCACGCTCCGCGTCCACCGCGACGACGACGGCGTGCGGGTACACCGAGACCATCCGGCCCGAGCACGGGGCGACGACGACCACGCGCACGACGCCGTCCGCGGCGTCCGGAACGTCGGGATCGATCGCCAGCCCCGGCCCGATGACCGCGTCCGCGAAGACCGGGTCCGGGACGTCGGCGAGCGCCACGACCCGGCCGGCCAGCGGCGCGACCAGATCGGTCGCCAGCCGCGACCCACGACTTCTCATCATCCCCCCCGCCGGTGCTCGCACCACCCTAGCCGGACGCGCGCAGCGGGGGGCTCAGCGCAGGGTGTCGATGTCCGCGGCCAGGGAGTCGGCCTCAGGCCCGACGACCACCTGGATGATCCGCCCGGACCGGACCACCCCGAGCGCACCGCTCGCGCGCAGCGCCTCCTCGTCGAGGCGGGCGGGGTCCCCGACCACCACTCGCAGGCGCGTGATGCACGGCTCGAGCTCGACGATGTTGGCGGCCCCGCCCAGCGCGGCCAGGATCCGCTCGGCACTCGTCACGGCGCACCTCCTCGTGCACGCTGCGGACGGCCGGGGGCGCCGTCGCCGCTGAGCGCAGCCTAGCCTGCGCAAGAATGGCAGCCGCGTCCCGGGGCACCAGGTCCCGGCCGGCACCACGCGAGGAGGGCCCGTGACCGAGGCGCCCACGTTCTACGAGGTCGTCGGCGGCAGCGCCACGTTCCGGGCCCTGGTCGAGCGCTTCTACGCGGGCGTCGCCGAGGACGACGTGCTGCGGGGGATGTACCCGGAGGAGGACCTCGGCCCGGCCGCCGAGCGGCTGCGGCTGTTCCTCGAGCAGTACTGGGGCGGCCCGACGACGTACAGCGAGCGGCGCGGGCACCCGCGCCTGCGCTTGCGGCACGCCCCCTTCCTTATCGACGAGGACGCCCGCGACAGGTGGCTCGCCCACATGCGCACGGCCCTGGACGGGCTCGACCTGTCCCCGCGCCAGCACGCGCAGCTGTGGGACTACCTCGAGCGCGCCGCGCACGCGATGGTCAACCGCGAACGAGGAGGAGCATGACCGCCCCCGACCCCACGCTGCCCGACGGCACGCCGGACCCGCTGACCACCGTCCTGCGGGTGCTCGACGTCGAGGAGCTGGACACCGACCTCTTCCGCGGCGGCAGCCTCCCGCAGCCGGGAGGCCGCGTCTTCGGCGGGCAGGTCCTGGCACAGTCCCTGGTGGCGGCCGGCCGCACGGTCGACGACGGCCGTCTCCCGCACTCGGTGCACGGATACTTCCTACGGGCCGGCGACGCCGGCCGCGGGATCACGTTCGTGGTCGAGCGCCTGCGCGACGGCAGGTCGTTCAGCGCGCGGCGGGTGCACGCCATGCAGCACGGCGCGCCGATCCTCACCCTGACCGCGTCGTTCCAGGAGGACCAGCCGGGCCTGGAGCACACCGACAGCCCGCCGTCGGCCACGCCGCCCCCCGAGGCCGTGCCGAGCGCGCTGGACCTGCTCGGGTCGGTCGCGCACCCGGTCACGACGTTCTGGGCGCAGACGTCGGCGTTCGACCTGCGGCACGTCGCCGAGCCCGTCTACCTCGGCCCCGCGGAGCAGCGGACGTCCCGGCAGATGGTGTGGATGCGTGCCCGCGGGGTCGTCCCCGACGCCCCGCAGGCCGAGGTGCTGCACCGCGCGCTCATGGCGTACGCCTGCGACCAGGTGATGCTCGAGCCGTTGCTGCGCCGGCACGGCCGCAGCTGGGCCACCTCCGGTCTGTCCATCGCGAGCCTCGACCACGCCATGTGGTTCCACCGGCCGGCGCGGGTGGACGAGTGGCTGCTGTACGTGCAGTACGCGCCCAGCGCCTCCGGCGGGCGGGGGCTCGGCTCGGCGCGCGTGTACCGGCAGGACGGCACGCTGGTGGCGAGCATCGCTCAGGAGGGCATGATCCGGGTCCCCGACGTCGACTGAGGCCGACCCCGGCGCCCCCGGCACCCCCGGCGCGCGGTCCGCGGGGCCGCACCGCACACTGTCCGCATGCGTCTGCGCCGCGTCAGGTCCACCGACCCGGGCTGGACCCGCCGACGACAGGGCCGCGGCTTCGTCTACCTCGACTGCGACGGGGCCCGGGTCACCGACCCGGCCGACGTGGCCCGCTGCCGGGACCTCGTGATCCCTCCCGCGTGGCGGGACGTGTGGATCTGCCCCCTGCCGAACGGGCACATCCAGGCCATGGGCACCGACGACGCGGGGCGACGGCAGTACCTCTACCACGCGCAGTGGCGCGCCCGGCGCGACCGGCTCAAGCACGACCACGTCGTGCAGCTGGCCCGCCGGCTGCCCGGGGCCCGTCGCCGCGTCGCCGCCGACCTGTCGCGACCGGAGCCCGACCGGCGCCGGGTGCTCGCCCTGGTCTTCCGCCTGCTCGACGAGGCGTACTTCCGGGCCGGCGGCGAGGCCTACGCGAAGGAGAACGGGTCGTTCGGGCTGGCGACGCTGCGCCGCGAGCACGTCCGCGTCGACGACGAGGGCGTGTGGTTCGCGTACCCGGCGAAGTCCGGGCAGTGGCGTGAGGCCCAGGTGACGGACCCCGCGGTGCGGGAGGTGGTGCGCGAGCTGCTCGACCGCACCGACGACCACCCCGAGCTGCTCGCGTGGCGCGACGACGGCGGCGAGTGGCACGACGTCACGACGGCCGACGTGCTCGAGGCCGTCAAGTCCCGGCTCGGACCGCAGGCACGGCCGAAGGACTTCCGGACGTGGCACGCGACGGTGCTCGCCGCCGCCGCGCTCGGCAGGACGCCGGTGCCCCGCAGCGAACGGGCCCGCCGCCGGGTGGTCGCGCAGGTCGTGCGCGAGGTCGCCGAGGAGCTCGGCAACACCCCAGCCGTGTGCCGGGCGTCGTACATCGACCCGCGCGTGGTGGACCTCTGGGAACGGGGACAGAGCATCGGGCCGCGGCGCACGCGCGGGGCGGCCGAGCGGGCAGTGGTCGGCCTCCTCGGCTGAGCGTCGCCGGTGGCGGCTGCGGCGTCCGCGGTCAGCGCCGTCGCCAGGCCACCGGCGGTCCGAGGTGCGGCTCCCAGGCGCGACGTTCGGCCTGCGTGAGCCGGCGCGGCCGGCCCGTGGCGGCGTCGAGCATGACGATCGTCGTCGCCGCCTGGACGTAGACGGTCCGGCGGCCGTTCGGGGCCGCCGTGACCTCGTAGCAGACCTCGATGCTCGCGCCGCCCAGCCGGCCGAGCCACATCTCCACGACCACCGGCTCGCGCAGGTGCGGGATCGCCTCGAGGTACTCGATCTCCTGCCGCCCGACGACGGTGACGGTGTCCGAGCCCGGCGAGGCGTCCAGCACCGCCGTGCCGGGCACGCCCGCCCCGGCCCCGGGAGTGCCGCCCTCGGGCACAGCGTCCTCGGACCGCCAGAACGCCGCGATCCGCGCCTCCTCCAGGAGCGTGAGCACCGCGCTGTTGTTGACGTGCCCGTACGCGTCGAGGTCCGCCCAGCGCACGGCTACGGGGATGAGCAGCCTGCTCATCGGGCTCCGCCCACTGCGCGCAGACCGCTCCCCCACCACACGAGCCTGCTCATGCGGCCTGCCTCCCTCGTCCCCGTCGTCGTCCACCCATCGCGACCTGCGCAGCCGTCCGCGCGTCGACGAGCCGTGCCATCACCTGCGCGACGGGCGCGGTGACGAGCCGGTCGGCGACCTCCCCGACGGCTGCCCGCAGCCGCGCCTCGGCGACCCGCGCCAGCCGGCGCGCCCCGACTGCGGCG
>JAEWQZ010000408.1 GCA_023460255.1 Actinomycetes bacterium | reverse complement strand
GCCCGGAGGCGAGGGCTGCCCGGGCCGCGCGACGGCGGCGCAGCCGTGCGAGCAGGCGGTCCACGGCGACGGGCGCGGCGGCGACCGACGCGCGGTCGGCGACGATGTCGAGGGCTCGGGCGAGGTCGGTCATGCCCGCCCCCCGTCCGGCACCACCGGGTCCACGGAGTCGTCGAGGGCCGGGTCGGCGACCGGCCCGAGCAGCGACTCCAGGCGGTGCACGCCGAGGCTGAGGTACCGCTTCACCGTGCCGTCGGCCAGCCCGAGGCGGTCGGCGATCTCGGGCACCGTGAGGTCGTCGTAGTACCGCAGCACGACGCAGGTGCGCTGCTGCGGCGACAGCTCGCGCAGTGCGGCCTCGACGTCGGCGCGCGCGGCCACCCCCGACTCGTGCCCGGCGTCGTCGCCCGGCAGGAGCAGGTGGCGGAGATCGTCCCATCGCCGCCGGCGCCGCGCGCCGTCGATGTACGTGGTGAGCATGACCCGGCGGACGTACGCCTCCGCGGAGTCCAGCACCAGCCCCGACCGGCGGCGCACGAAGGTCTTCACCAGCGCGTCCTGGACGAGGTCCTCGGCGTCGCGCAGGTCACCGGTGAGCAGGTAGGCGTAGCCGGTGAGCGCCTTGCCGCGCTCCCTCGCCAACGTCGCGACGGCGTCGTCGGCGCGCTGCCGCCATCCGCCCATGCCTGCCCGCCTCCCGGAACGACCCTCGCAGAAGCAGACGGCCGACGGGGCGGGACCGTTGCACCGTCAGGGCATCGGCTTGCCGCCCGCGACGCCGAGGCGCTCGCCGGTGACGTAGCTCGACTCCTGCGAGGCGAAGAAGACGAAGGCCGGCGCGAGCTCGGCCGGCTGGGCGGCGCGGCCCTCCGGCGTGTCCTCGCCGAACCCGTCGACCTTCTCGCCCGGCATCGTCGCGGGGATGAGCGGGGTCCAGACCGGGCCCGGAGCGACCGTGTTGACGCGGATGCCCTGCTCGGCGAGCTGCTGTGCCAGACCCTTCGTGAAGTTCACGATGCCGGCCTTGCTCGTCGCGTAGTCGAGCAGCTGCGGGCTCGGCTGGTACGCCTGGATGGACGAGGTGTTGATGATCACCGAGCCGGGTGCCATGTGCGGCACGGCGGCCTGGCAGAGCCAGAACATCGCGTAGATGTTCGTCCTCATCACCCGGTCCAGCTGCTCGGTGGTGATCCCGAGCAGGCCGTCCTCCTGCGCCATCTGATAGGCGGCGTTGTTGACGAGCACGTCGACGCCGCCGAGCTCGGCGACCGCCCGCTCGACGATCGCGTGGCAGTGCGCCTCCTCGCGGATGTCCCCGGGCACGAGGACGGCGCGCCGGCCCGCCTCGGTGACCCAGCGGGCCGTCGCCTGCGCGTCCTCGGCCTCCTCGGGGAGGTAGGAGAGCAGGACGTCGGCTCCCTCGCGCGCGAACGCGATCGCCACTGCCCGGCCGATGCCCGAGTCGCCGCCGGTGATGATCGCGCGGCGCCCCTCGAGCCGACCCGAGCCGACGTAGGAGTCCTCGCCGTGGTCGGGCTCGGTCCGCATGTCCTCGGTGTGGCCGGGGTGGTCGATGGTCGGCTCGGCGTCGGGCTGGTCGTACTGATCGGTGGGGTCGGTCGGGGTGGTCTGGTCGGTCACGGTGTCCTCCCGGTGGGTGTCAGTCCTCGTGGTGCCAGGTGAACGCGATCGGGCTCTGGTCGAGGTCCGCCAGGAGCGCGGCCACGTCGCGGTAGACGGCGGCCGCGCCCGCCTCGCGGAGCTCCGCCTCGCTCCACCCCCCGCTGCGGACGGCGACGCAGGCGACACCCGCGCGCTGGGCGGCCTCGACGTCCCAGCCGGTGTCGCCCACGAGGACGGCCCGTTCGGCCGGGACGGCGGCGACGCGCAGCGCGGCGTGCACGAGGTCGGGCTCGGGCTTGGCAGCCTCGACGTCCTTCGCCGAGGTGATGCCCGCGACGACGTCGTCCAGGTCGAGGACGGCGCGCAGCTGCTCCAGCTCGGCCGGACCGGCCGACGTCGCGAGCACCGCCCGGGCCCCCCGCTCGGCGACCGCGCGGACGAGGTCCCGGGCGCCGTCGAACGCGCGCTGGAGCCCGGCGCGGGTGAGCTCGCCGTAGTGGTGCTCGTGCCGGGACTTCGCACGGTCGCCGAGCCGGTCCGCCGCCTGCTCGCCGAGCAGGTCGGCGAGCAGGAGCGCCGACCCCATGCCGATGCCGCGGTGGATCCGCCAGGCGTCGACGGGCGCGGGCAGGTCGTCGGCGAGATCGGCGAACGCGTGGGCCCAGGCGTGCACGTGCAGGTAGGTGGAGTCGACGAGGGTGCCGTCGATGTCGAACAGGACGGCGCCGGGGTGGCCGGCGGGTGCGCCCTCGGTGGGTGGCGTCATGTCTCCACCCTCACCCGGGACGCGCGCCGGCGCGCGTCGAGCCCCCGTCGACGCTCAGCCCGGTGCGGACGACGCCTCGACGAGCGCGTCCAGGTCCGCGCGGTGCGCGTCGAGGTACTCCTGCTGGAGCTCGTGCTCCACCGCCCGGCGGCGGGCGGTCCAGCCGGTGGCGTCCCGGCAGTCCTGGTCGGCCAGTGCCAGCCGACGCTCGGCGTCGGTGGCCTCGTCGACGACGTCTGCCGGCACCGGGGCGTCGGACGCGGCCTCGTACGCCGCCATCAGCTCGTCGAGGACGCGGCTCTCCGCCGCGCGGGGTGAGGCGTCGTCGTAGCCGGCGTCGCGCATGCACGACGCCCACGTCGCGTCGACCTCCGCCAGGCGCGGGTCCTCCCCGTCCCACAGTGACTGGAGGTGGTCCGACACCTCCTGCTGCACCCCGCGCAGGTACTCGGCCTCGGCGCTGCCCCGCAGCCAGGGAGTCTCGATGCACCCCATGCCGTCGTAGCTGACGATCCCGTCGCCCAGGTCCGTCGCCCGGCCCATGAGCGCGACGTCGTACGCGGCGCGCGCCTCGGGGCTCAGCGACTCGCGGTACGCCGTGTTCGCGCTCTCGTCGAGCTGGTAGGTGTACTGCCCCGGCTCGATCTCCGGTGCGCGCCAGGCGCCGTAGCCGTAGACCTCCGCGAACCCGCGGCTGCCGCGCGGCGGGTCGTCGGACGCCTCGAACGACCCGGGCACCATGACGACCGGGACGTAGTCGAACCCCTCGGCGGCCATGCAGGAGGCGATCGCGTCCTCGCGCTCGGCGAGCTCCGCAGCGGCCTCCCCCTGCGTCCGCTCGAGGCCGGCGGCGCCGAGGTAGGCCTCGAGCGGGCCCGGCGTCGACGGCTCGGGCGTGGACAGGTCGGCGGAGGACGACGCCTCCCGCGGTTCGCCGTCCGCCGAGCAGGCGACCAGGGACACGGCGGCCAGCACGACCGGGACGGCCAGGACCACGCCGCGGGCCGCCGCGCCGCGCTCCGCCACGCCTGCGCGACGCCGGCGCGCGTCGACCGTCACTGCTGCGTGATCGTCAGCGGCTGCGGGTCGGTGGTGGTCCGCAGCACCTCGCCGTCCGCCGTCACCAGCGTGAGCACGAGGACCGCGCGGTACTCGCCGGCCGGCAGGCGCTCGGCGCCGCAGCCGACGGCGGGCGCCGCGTCGGACAGCGCGAGCGCGGTGTCCTCGGTGGCGGGGATCTCCTGCCCCGTCCCCGTGTACGTGGCGGACACGTGGGTGCTGCCGACGACGAACCCGTCGCGCACCGTCGCGAGCTGCACGTCCGCGAGCCGGAGCTCGGT
>JAEWQZ010000407.1 GCA_023460255.1 Actinomycetes bacterium | reverse complement strand
GGCTCGGCTCGGCCAGCACGGCGTCGTCGGGCAGCCCGAGCTGGGCGCGCACCGCCGCCACGTGCGCCACCCCCGTCACCACGACGACGCCGCCGGGGCCCGTGAGCGGCGTCAGCCGGTCCACCGTCGCCTGGAGCAGGGTGCGTCCGCTGCCCGTGAGGTCGTGCAGGAACTTGGGCGAGCGGGCCCGGGACAGCGGCCACAGCCGGGTACCGGCGCCGCCGGCGGGCACGATCGCGCGGAAGGACGGGATCACGAGGGCCCATCCTGCCAGGCGGCCCGGCGGAGGGATTGCCCCGATGGCGGCCGGGAGTGATCTGGGTCACGCGGACGGTCCGGGGCCGCGCGGAGGTCGTAGAGTTGCCGCAGGTCGCTCGACATCGAGCGATCGTCGACCCGCTCGACCCGCACCTCGACATGGTCGTCGATGTCCCGAACGGAGGCGCGCAGTGCCCGAGGCACCGGCCGGCACCCTCTACCGCGGGCGGGAGGGGATGTGGTCCTGGCTCGCGCACCGCGTGACCGGGTTCGCCATCTTCTTCTTCCTCCTCGTGCACGTCCTCGACACCGCGCTCGTCCGGGTGTCCCCCGAGGCGTACAACGCGGTGATCGGCACCTACAAGAACCCGGTCATGGGCATCGGGGAGGCCGGGCTCGTCGCCGCGATCGTCTTCCACGCCTTCAACGGGATCCGCATCACGCTCGTCGACTTCTGGTCCAAGGGCACGCGGTACCAGCGCGCGATGCTGTGGGTCGTCATCGGCCTGTTCGTCGTGACCATGGCGTTCTTCCTGCCGCGCCACCTCGGCAACGTCTTCGGGGGGCACTGATGACCACCGGGACCACCCCCGCCCTCGCGGCGCCCCGTGCCCCGCAGGCCCGCCGGTCGGGTCGCACCACCGGCCGGACCAACTACGAGCTGTACGGCTGGGTGTTCATGCGGGCGTCCGGCGTCCTGCTCGTCGTGCTGATCTTCGGCCACCTGTTCATGAACCTCATCGACGGCGACGGCATCAACGCCATCGACTTCGGGTTCGTGGCCGGCAAGTGGGCCTCGCCGCTGTGGCAGATCTGGGACCTGCTCATGCTCTGGCTCGCGATGATCCACGGCACCAACGGCGTGCGGACGATCATCAACGACTACGCCGAGCGCACCGGCACGCGCATCGTCCTGAAGTCCGCGCTGTACCTCGCGTTCGTCGTCGTCGTCGTGCTCGGCACGCTCGTCATCTTCACCTTCGACCCGTGCCCGCCCGGCGCCGCGGCAGACCTCCTGCCCTCCTTCTGCACCTCCTGAGCCGGGTGGGGGACGCAGGTCGGCCCGCACCCGCCCGGCCCCGCCCACCGCTCCGACCCGCCAGCCCATCCACCGGAGGACGAACGCCAGATGCAGACCCACCAGTACGACGTCGTCATCGTCGGGGCCGGGGGCGCGGGCATGCGGGCGGCGCTGGAGGCGTCGACCCGCGCGCGGACGGCGGTGATCAGCAAGCTCTACCCGACGCGCTCCCACACGGGAGCCGCCCAGGGCGGCATGTGCGCGGCCCTCGGCAACGTGGAGGAGGACTCCTGGGAGTGGCACACCTTCGACACCGTCAAGGGCGGCGACTACCTCGTCGACCAGGACGCGGCGGAGGTGATGGCCAAGGAGGCCATCGAGGCGGTGCTCGACCTCGAGCACATGGGCCTGCCGTTCAACCGCACCCCCGACGGGAAGATCGACCAGCGTCGCTTCGGCGGCCACACCCGCAACCACGGCGAGGCCGCCGTCCGCCGCGCCTGCTACGCGGCCGACCGCACCGGGCACATGATCCTGCAGACGCTCTACCAGCAGTGCGTCAAGCAGGACGTCGCGTTCTTCAACGAGTTCTACGCGCTGGACCTGCTGCTCACCCACGACCTGACCGGCGGCGACGTGCCCGAGGGCGAGGACGTGCGCGTCGCCGGGCTGGTCACCCACGACCTCGCGACCGGCGAGCTGCACGTCTTCCGCGCCAAGGCCGTCGTGCTCGCCACCGGCGGCGCCGGCAAGATCTACAAGACGACGTCGAACGCGCACACGCTCACCGGCGACGGCATGGCCCTGGCCTTCCGCAAGGGCATCCCGCTCGAGGACATGGAGTTCTTCCAGTTCCACCCGACGGGCCTGGCCGGTCTGGGCATCCTGCTGTCCGAGGCCGCGCGCGGCGAGGGCGGGATCCTGCGCAACAGCACCGGCGAGCGCTTCATGGAGCGGTACGCCCCCACCATCAAGGACCTCGCCCCGCGCGACATGGTCGCCCGCGCGATGGCCAACGAGGTGCGCGAGGGCCGCGGCTGCGGGCCCGACAAGGACTACGTCCTCCTCGACCTCACGCACCTCGAGCCCGCGCACATCGACGCGAAGCTGCCGGACATCACCGAGTTCGCGCGGACCTACCTCGGGGTGGAGCCCTACACCGAGCCCGTGCCGGTGTACCCGACGGCGCACTACGCGATGGGCGGCGTGCCGACCACCATCGACGGCGAGGTGCTGCGGACGAACACCGCCGTCGTCGGAGGCCTGTACGCGGCCGGCGAGGTGGCCTGCGTGTCCGTGCACGGTGCGAACCGGCTCGGCACCAACTCGCTGCTCGACATCAACGTCTTCGGCAAGCGGGCGGGTCTCGCCGCCGCCGCGTACAGCGCGGCCGCCGACCTGCCGGACCTGCCCGAGGCCCCCGGGTCCGGCGTCGACGCGCTGCGGAACCAGGTGCTGTCCGGGGAGGGCACCGAGCGCGTGGCCACGCTGCGCAAGGCACTGCAGGAGTCGATGGACCTCGGCGCGCAGGTGTTCCGCACCGCGGAGTCGCTGACGGCCACGCTCACCGAGATCCGCTCGCTGCGGGAGCGCTACGCCGCCGTCGGCGTCCAGGACAAGGGCCGCTCGTACAACACCGACCTGCTCGAGGCGATCGAGCTCGGCTTCCTGCTGGACCTGGCCGAGGTCGTGGTGCTGGGCGCCCTGGCCCGGGAGGAGTCCCGCGGCGGCCACTTCCGCGAGGACTTCCCGACCCGCGACGACGCGACGTGGCTCAAGCACACGATGGCCTACCTGCGCCGGACGCCCGACGGCGGCACGCGCGTCGAGCTCGACAGCAAACCCGTGACGATCACCAGGTACACCCCCATGGAGCGGAAGTACTGATGACCACCGAGATCGCCCCGGAGACCGGGTCCGCCGAGGGTACGCCTGGCGGCGCGCCCGTCCGCGAGCCGCAGTCCGCCGATGCCGGCGGCAAGGCCGACGGCGTCGGCGCCTTCGACGTCACGTTGCGCATCCGGCGGCTCAACCCCGAGACGGACGACGGCCCGTACTGGGAGGAGTTCACGGTCCGGGCGAACGCCACCGACCGGGTGCTCGACGCGCTGCACACGATCAAGTGGGAGGTCGACGGCTCGCTGACGTTCCGCCGTTCGTGCGCGCACGGGATCTGCGGCTCGGACGCGATGCGCATCAACGGCCGAAACCGGCTGGCCTGCAAGGTCCTGCTCAAGGACCTCGACCCGAGCAAGCCGATCACGATCGAGGCGATCAAGGGCCTGCCGGTGGTCAAGGACCTCATCGTCGACATGGAGCCGTTCTTCGCGTCCTACCGCGAGATAATGCCGTTCCTCATCACCGGACCGAACACGCCGTCGACCGAGCGGCGGCAGTCGCCCGAGGAGCGCGCCCGGTACGACGACACCACCAAGTGCATCCTGTGCGCCGCGTGCACGTCGTCGTGCCCCGTGTTCTGGAACGACGGCCAGTACTTCGGTCCTGCGGCCATCGTGAACGCGCACCGCTTCATCTTCGACAGCCGCGACGAGGGGGGCGCGCAGCGCCTGGAGATCCTCAACGACCGTGAGGGCGTGTGGCGCTGCCGGACGATCTTCAACTGCACCGACGCGTGCCCCCGCGGCATCGAGGTGACGAAGGCGATCCAGGAGGTCAAGCGCGCGATGCTCACGCGCGCCTTCTGACCTGCCGCCCATCCCCACCCCTCCCCCCCGGTGCGGAGAGTTGTGGCGTTGTGCGGAGCGTCCCGGCGACGTCTGGGGTCCGTGATCCCGTTGTGTGGAGCGTTGTGCGGCGACACGCCGGGCG
>JAEWQZ010000406.1 GCA_023460255.1 Actinomycetes bacterium | reverse complement strand
GGCCGGGAACGTCGCCGCCGCGATGGTCGTCGGGGCCGGCCTGGCGGTCGCGAGCCCGGTCCTCTCGGCCCCGCCGGCGGCTCAGGCGACGTCCGACGCGCGGTCCGATGGGCAGGACGCGGACGAGGCGCTCACCGACGGCGCGAGCGGCGACACGGCGGTCCTCCCCGTGGTGGAGGCCCCGGCGGACGCCGGCGGTCCCGTGCAGGGGGACGGGACCACGGACGAGCCGGACGAGCCGGACGAGCCGGCCGGCGACGGGGCGACGGACGCCCCCGACGACCCGTCCGACCCGTCCGCGACGCCGGCACCCGAGACACCGGCCCCGCCCGACGACCCGACCCCGGACGACGACCTGGCCCCGCCCGACGACCCGACCCCGGACGACGACGGCGCGCCACGTCCCGGCCCCGCTCTGCCGCCACAGGCGTCGGACCCCGCCCGCGAGGCCGTGGACGGTCCCGTGGGGAGCGACGCCACCCCCGGTCAGGCCGGACGGACGCCGTCGGGGACCGACTGAACCGCGCCGATGCGCGGGAACGGCCGCAGCGCGAAGACGACCTCGACCGGGACCTCGAAGTACTCGGCGATCCGCAGCGCCAGGAACAGGCTCGGGCTGTACTCGCCGCGCTCGAGGTACCCGATGGTCTGGTAGTGCACGTCGAGGGCGTCGGCGAGCTGGCGTCGGGAGATCCCCCGCTCGGCCCGCAGCACCGCGATGCGGTTGTGGACCGGCTCCGCGGTCGCGCTGCGCTCACCCAACCCGCTGCATCCGTTCCGCCATGCGGGCCTCGACGGCCGAGCCCGACTCCCGGCGCGCCATCCTACGGAGCACGCGCGGCACGAGGACGAGACCCACCACCGCCCATGCCCCCACCACCGCCAGGCCGGCACCGAGCCGCCACTGGCCGCCGAGCTCGATCGCCTTGGCCGCGTCCGGCAGGAACGTCCAGCGCATGAGATGGCCGAGCCAGTAGGTCGGGAAGGCCTGGACGACGCCCTGCACCCAGCCGGCGTGGTTGGTCACGGGCCCGAAGACGCCGGAGAAGAGCGTGAGCCCGATGACCGGCAGGAACCCCCAGGTGGAGACGTGCGAGGGCTTGCGGGCGAGCGAGCCGATGATCATGCCGATCGGCATCGTCGCGACGAGCCCCAGGACGATGAGTCCCAGGGTGACGACCCAGCCGACCCCGCCGCGCGGCATGAGGTCGTCGATGACGAAGGCGCTCGGCACCAGCAGGATCACCAGCATGGGCAGCGCCCCGAAGACCTGGTAGACGACCTGCGCCGTGACGTACCCGTCCATGCCGTACGGGGCCGACTTGGCGCGGAGCAGCGTCCCGTCCTCGCGCTCGAGCACGAGGGAGAACGCCGGCCCGGCGATCCCGCCGAACACGAGCATGGCCGCGATGATCCCCGGCAGCGCGAACGCCGGCAGCGCGATGTCCGTCCCCTCCACGACCGCGTTGCGGTTGAGGATCAGGTAGACGGCCATCCCGCCGCCCCAGAGGAGGTAGAACGTGATGTCCTCGGGGTTGCGCAGGCTGAGCAGGCACAGGCGCCAGCCGCGGCGCAAGCCGACCCTGATCGCGTGCAGCCGCAGGCCGGTGGGCCGGCGGCCGGCGGTGGCCGGGACGGACGGACGGTCCGGCGCGCTCATCGCACTGCTCCCTCGGTCGTGACGTCTGTCGTGACGTGTGTGGTGGTCAGGTCGTCCTCGCGACGGTCGGCCGATGGCGTCGAGCGCTCGCCGTACTCGTGCTCGCGGACCAGCCGGAGGTAGGTGTCCTCGAGGGTCGTGCGCCGGACTTCCAGGTCGGTCACGTCCTCGCCGTACTGCGCCAGGAGCGCCCGGACGAACGCCGTCGCGTCGTCGGCGGCGTGCACGTAGCGGTCGCCGCCGCGGGTCCAGGTGACCTGGGCCTTGCCCTGCACCTGCCGGGCGAGCGCGTCGGCGCTCCCGTCGGCGACGATGCGCCCGCCCGCGAGGATGAGGATCCGGTCCGCGAGCCTCTCGGCCTCGTCGAGGTCGTGGGTGGTCAGCACCACGGTGGTCCCGTCGCGGTCGACGAGCGAGTGCACGATGTCGTGGAAGTCCCGGCGTGCCTCGGGGTCGAAGCCGGCGGTCGGCTCGTCGAGGAAGAGCAGCTCGGGCCGGCCGACGATGCCGATCGCGACGTCGAGGCGGCGGCGCTGACCGCCGGAGAGCTTCGACACCCGCTGGTCCGCCGCGTCGGCGAGCCCGACGGCGTCGAGCAGCTCGTCGACCTGCCGCGGGCGCGGACGGTCCGGCGTCCCGTACGGCGTGTAGTACTCGCCGAGGTGACCCAGGAGGTCACGCACCTTCCACAGGCCGTGGTCACGCCACGACTGGAGGACGATGCCGACGCCGGCCCGCCAGGACTCCGGGGCCAGCAGCGGGTCCTCGCCGAGGACGACGACGTCACCGCCCGAGCGCTCCCGGAACCCCTCGAGGATCTCGATGGTCGTCGTCTTGCCCGCACCGTTCGGGCCGAGGAGCGTGACCACCTCGCCCTCGTGCACCGTGAGGTCCACCCCGTCGAGCACGTCCTTGGTGCCGTACCGCATCCGCAGGTCCCGCACCGTGATCACCGCGTCGTCCACCGCGCTCCCTGCCTCCACCGATCGTCGTGCCTCCGTGACGGGATGTAGTACATCTACTACATCCTGTCATGTCAAGACGATCGCCCCGGAGGATCTCCGCCGTGGAGGGGCGCTACAGGGCGACGGTTCCCGCGATGCACGTCACGGCGTCCCCGCCCACCCAGGTCACGTCCCCGGCGCGCTCGACGTGCACCCGGCCCGCGCGGCGCAGCGCGGTCCCCTGCGACACCACGTACCGCTCCGGCAGGACGCCCGCGGGCACGAGCCACAGAGCCAGCCCCGCGTTGAGGCTGCCGGTCACCGGGTCCTCGTCGATGCCGATCCCCGGGACGAACGCGCGCACCTCGGCGTCGGCGCCCGTCCGGGCCCGCCCGGCCTCGTCGTACCGCCCGACCACGCCCACCTTGAGGTCGCCCATCACGCGCAGGTCCGGACGCAGGGCCAGCACCGTCCCGGCGTCGCGCAGCAGCACCCCCAGCCACTCCGGGCCGTTGTCCACCCAGGCCGCGTCGAGCACCGCGTCGTCCGGCACGCCGAGGGCCGCGACCGCCTGGGCCAGCGTCGGCGCATCCACCGGGCCCGAGCGGCGCAGCGG
>JAEWQZ010000405.1 GCA_023460255.1 Actinomycetes bacterium | reverse complement strand
GACGCCGACGGCACCACCAGTCCGGAGGAGATGATCGCCGGCGCGCTGTCCTCGTGCTACGCGATGCAGCTGTCCGCGCTGCTCGGCCAGGCGGGCGGGACGCCGAAGAGCCTGGACGTCACCGTCGAGGTGGACCTCGGGCCCGACCCGGCCGGCGGCTTCCACATCCCGGCGGTCCGGCTCGCCGTGCGAGGGTCCGTGGACGGCCTGGACGACGCGGCGTTCCGCCGGGTCGCCGAGGAGGCCAAGGCGACCTGCCCGGTGAGCAAGGCCCTCGCGGGCACGACGATCACGCTCGACGCCGGCACCGCTTGAGCACCGCCTGACGCGGGTGCCCGACCCGGGCACCGGGTGCTCGCCGAGCGCTCCCGTGTGCTCGAACGCGAACGTGCGTCCACGTTCGAGCGACGGGTGCTCGCCGAGCGCGCCGATGTTCGTCTGCGTGCTCAGGCGGCGGCGGTGCGCTCCACGGTGCCTGCGGGCAGGGCGGGGTCCAGGACCACCTTCACGCAGCCGTCGGCCTTGCGCTGGAACGTCTCGTACATCGCCGGGCCGTCCTCGAGGCTCGCGCGGTGCGTGCGCAGGTCGAGCACGCCGAGCGGGTCGTCCTCCCGGGCCACCAGCGGCAGCACCTCGGGGATGAGGTGCTGCACGTTCGCCTGGCCCATCCGCACCTGGACCTGCTTGTCGAAGAGCTCGAGCATCGGGATCGGGTCCGCCGCGCCGCCGTAGACCCCCGACAGGGAGAGGGTGCCTCCCCGCCGCACGATCGAGATGGCGGCGTGCAGGGCCGCGAGCCGGTCGATGCCCGCCTTCTCCATGAGCACCCGTCCCGCGGCGTCGGGCAGCAGGGCCGTCGCCTTGGCCATCCCCTCGGCCAGCGGGGAGCCGTGCGCCTCCATCCCGACGGCGTCGATCACCGCGTCCGGGCCCCGGCCGTCGGTCAGGTCACGCATCGCCTCGGGCAGCGCGTCGAGCCCGACGTCGCGCAGGTCGACGACGTCGACCCCGTGCCGCCGCGCCATGGCCAGCCGCTCGGTCACGAGGTCGACGCCGATCACCGTGCCCGCACCCCGGAAGGCGGCGATGCGCGCGGCCATCTGGCCGATCGGCCCCAGCCCGAGCACGACGACGCTGCCCCCGGCGGGCACGTCCGCGTACGCGACGCCCTGCCACGCGGTCGGCACGACGTCCGACAGGTACAGCCAGCGCTCGTCCGGGGAGCCGTCGTCCGGGACGACGACGGGGCCGACGTCGGCGTGCGGCACCCGCAGGTACTCGGCCTGGCCGCCCGGCACCTGGCCGTAGAGCTTGGTGTACCCGAAGAGCGCTGCCCCCTTGCTGTGCTCGCGGACCTGCGTGGTCTCGCACTGCGTGGGCAGGCCGCGCTCGCACATCCAGCACGCGCCGCAGGCGATGACGAACGGGACGACGACGCGGTCGCCCGGCTTCAGGCGGGTGACCGCCGGACCGGTCTCCAGCACGACGCCCATCGGCTCGTGCCCGAGCACGTCGCCCGCGTCGAGGAACATCCCGAGGGTCGAGTAGAGGTGCAGGTCGGAGCCGCAGATCGCGGTGGAGGTGATGCGCACGAGCGCGTCGGTCGGCTCGCGGATCGCCGGGTCCGGGACGGTCTCGACGCTGAGCTTCTCGGTTCCCTGCCAGGTCAGTGCGCGCACGGTTCCCCCTCGTCGTGACGGCTGTCCTCGTCGTGACGGCTGTCGGCGGTGGTGGGCGGCCGACGGTGGCCACTCCGCGTCCAGGCTCTCCCGCATCGGCGCGGTCCGCATCCGGCCGGGGCCGGTCCGCGTCCGCCTGCTGGTCAGATCGGGCACCGGGACGGGTGTCCGGCCCCGCGCCCCGAGCCCCGTGACAGGATGCGCGCGTGACCGCCACGACCGCGCCCCACCCAGCCGGACGGCCCGCTCCGGACGCCCCCGCCGACGTCGTCCACGCGCTGCGCCGTGCGGTGCGGGGGGAGGTCGCGACGTCGCGGCGGGTCCGTGCCGAGTACTCGACCGACGCGTCGAACTACCGGGTCGTCCCGCAGGTCGTGGTCGTGCCCCGGGACACCGACGACCTGCTGGCCGTGACGGAGGTCGCGCGGGCCACCGGCACCCCGCTGACCCTGCGCGGGGGCGGCACGTCGGTCGCCGGGAACGCGATCGGCACGGGCATCGTCGTCGACACGTCGCGGCACCTGAACGCCATCGGCGAGATCGACCCCGAGGCGCGCACGGCAGTGGTGCAGCCGGGCGTCGTGATGAGCGACCTCCAGGCGGCGGCCAGGCCGCTCGGGCTGCGCTTCGGGCCGGACCCCTCGACCCAGAACCGCGCCACCTTCGGCGGCATGATCGGCAACAACGCCTGCGGGCCGCGGGCCGTCGCCTACGGGCGGACCGTCGACAACGTGGTCGCGCTCGACGTCGTGGACGGGCTGGGCCGCCGGTACACGGCCGCGCGCGGCGACGGCGCCCTGGCGCCGGTGCCCGGCCTGGCCGACCTCGTCGCCGCGAACCTGCCACTGCTGCGGACGGAGCTCGGCCGCTTCTCCCGGCAGGTGTCCGGCTACTCCCTGGAGCACCTGCTGCCCGAGCGCGGCACCGACCTGGCGAAGATGCTCGTCGGCACCGAGGGCACGCTCGTGACGGTGCTGTCGGCGACCGTGTCGCTGGTGCCTGTGCCGGACGCGGCGGTCCTCGTCGTGCTCGGCTACCCCGACATGCCGGCGGCCGCCGACGCCGTGCCCGCGCTGCTGTCGCACGCCCCGCTCGCCGTCGAGGGCCTGGACGCGCGGCTCGTCGACGTCGTGCGGCGCCACCGCGGCGAGGCCCGCGTCCCGGCCCTGCCC
>JAEWQZ010000404.1 GCA_023460255.1 Actinomycetes bacterium | reverse complement strand
AGCGAGAGCAGTGCGAGCCGCGCGAAGAGCCAGCGTGTGGCAGGCGTCGCGCCACCGGGCTTGCCGAGTGCCGCGCGCACGGGTGCCACGAGACCGGGTAGCCGCCGACGGATCGGCCGGCTCGGGGGTGTCTGCGACACACGGGTCCTTCTGTCGTCATGGCGCGGCGTCGCGGCCCCCGGGCGTCCCGCGTCGAGTCATGAACTCTACCGGCGACTTCCGCGGCCTGAACGGGTGAAAACGTCCCCCATCGCCCCAGGTGTGACAGTGGCACAGATGCTCGCCAGCGGCAGATCCTGCCGGCGACCGCGCGCCACCGGAGGCACCACCACCGGGGAGCGGCCCGCCGTGCGCTACGCCCCGCCGTCGAACGCCGCGCGGATCGCCCCGATGTCGAGCTTGACCTGGCCCAGCATGCAGGCCATGGCGCGCTGCCCCGCCTCACCCGGCGCGAACACGAGGTCGTCCAGACCCTTCGGCACGACCTGCCAGGACACGCCGAACCGGTCCCGGAGCCAGCCGCACTGCGACGGTGCTCCCCCGCCGGCGAGCAGGGCGTCCCAGCACCTGTCGACGTCCTCCTGCGTCTCGCACTCGAGGAAGAACGAGAACGCCTCGTCCAGCGTGAACTCCGGCCCGGCGTTGAGGGCCGTGACGCGGTGCCCGTCCAGGTCGAGCTCGACGACGAAGGCCGCGCCCTCCGCAACCCCGGGCACGCCCGCGGGAGCGCGCCGCACGTCCAGGATGCGCGAGTTCGGCACGACGGACGTCCAGAACGTCGCCGCCTCCTCCGCCTGCCCGTCGAACCAGAGGTGGGTGTGCACGGTGCCCATGGGGTCTCCTTGCGTCGGTCTGAGCGCGGTCACCGGTACCGACCGTCACCGACCGCCGGACTCATCGGCCCGCCGGCCCCCCGACCTCCGCCTGCATGGATCCCCTCCGCGTGGACCTCCCCCGCAAGACCGAGTCGCGTCCGCAGGACCGCGGGACGCTCCGCACGAGGTCAGCGGGACTCGGCCGCCTCCACCACGTTCGCCAGGAGCATCGCCCGCGTCATCGGCCCGACTCCGCCGGGGTTCGGCGACAGCCACCCGGCCACCTCGGCGACGGCGGGGTCGACGTCGCCGACGAGACGGGTCTTCCCGGTCGCCTCGTCGACCTGCCGCGACACCCCGACGTCGAGCACCACGGCACCCGGCGCGACGTCCTCGGCCCGGACGATCCCGGGCACGCCCGCGGCCGCGACGATCACGTCGGCCCGGCGCAGGTGCTCGCCCAGGTCGCGCGTGCCCGTGTGCGTGAGCGTCACCGTGGCGTTGTGCTCGCGGCGCGTGAGGAGCAGGCCGATGGACCGCCCGACGGTGGTGCCCCGACCCACGACGACGACGTGCTTGCCCGCCACCGAGAGCCCGTGCCGCGCGAGCAGCTCCAGGCACGCACGCGGCGTGCACGGCAACGGTGAGGTGAGCGGCTCGTTGACCCGCAGGACGAGGCGGCCGAGGTTCGTCGGGTGCAGGCCGTCCGCGTCCTTCGCCGGGTCGATCCGCTCGAGCAGCGGACCCGGGTCGATCCCCTTCGGCAGCGGGAGCTGGACGATGTAGCCGGTGCAGCGCCGGTCGCCGTTGAGCCGGTCGACCGCCGCGCGGACCTGGGCGGGCGTCGCGTCCGCCGGCAGGTCCTCCCGGATGGAGTCGATGCCCACCTCCGCGCAGTCGCGGTGCTTGCCGGCGACGTACGCGTGCGACCCGGGGTCGTCGCCGACCAGCACCGTCCCGAGCCCGGGCACGACGCCGCGCGCCCGCAGCGCCGCGACCCGGACCGCGAGCTCGCCCTTGATCGTGGCGGCGACGGCCTTGCCGTCGAGGACCTGCGCCGTCACTGCGCGAGGCCCGGGTAGAGCGGGAAGTCGGCGGTCAGCCGGGCGACGCGCGCCCGCAGCGCGGCGACGTCCGCGCCCGAGCCCTGCACCAGGGCCGTCGCGATGATGTCGGCGACCTCGCGGAACTCGGCCTCGCCGAAGCCGCGGGTGGCGAGTGCCGGGGTGCCGATGCGCAGTCCGGAGGTCACGCGTGGGGGGCGCGGGTCGAACGGCACCGCGTTGCGGTTCACGGTGATGCCGGCGTCGTGCAGGAGGTCCTCGGCCTGCTGGCCGTCCAGGGGGGACTCGCGCAGGTCGACGAGCACGAGGTGCACGTCGGTGCCGCCGGTCAGCACGGAGACGCCGGCGCCTGCGACGTCCGGGGCCGAGAGGCGCTCGGCGAGGACCTGCGCGCCGTCGAGCGTGCGCTGCTGGCGGGCCCGGAACTCCTGCGTCGCGGCGATCCTGAACGCGGTCGCCTTGGCCGCGATCACGTGCATGAGCGGGCCGCCCTGCTGACCGGGGAACACCGCCGAGTCGATCTTCTTCGCGTGCTCCTCGCGGCACAGGATGAAGCCGGAGCGCGGGCCGCCGATGGTCTTGTGCACCGTCGAGGACACGACGTCGGCGTGCGGCACGGGCGACGGGTGCAGGCCCGCGGCGACGAGGCCGGCGAAGTGCGCCATGTCCACCCACAGCGCGGCGCCGACCTCGCGGGCGATCTCGGCGAAGGCCGCGAAGTCCAGGTGCCGCGGGTAGGCGGACCAGCCCGCGATGATGACGCGCGGGCGGTGCTCGAGGGCCTTGGCGCGGACCACGTCCATGTCGACGCGGAAGGTCTGCGGGTCCACCTGGTAGGACGCGACGTCGTACAGCCGACCGGAGAAGTTGATCTTCATGCCGTGCGTGAGGTGGCCGCCGTGGGCCAGCTCCATGCCGAGGATCGGGTCGCCGGCGGTGGCCAGCGCGTGCAGGACGGCGGCGTTCGCCTGCGCGCCGGCGTGCGGCTGGACGTTGGCGTGGTCGGCACCGAACAGGGCCTTCGCCCGCGCGATGGCGAGGTTCTCCGCGACGTCGACGTGCTCGCAGCCGCCGTAGTAGCGCTTGCCCGGGTAGCCCTCGGCGTACTTGTTGGTGAGCACGGAGCCCTGCGCCTGGAGCACGGCGCGCGGCACGAAGTTCTCGCTCGCGATCATCTCGAGCGTCTCGCGCTGGCGGCCGAGCTCGAGCGAGAGGACCTCGGCGATCTCGGGGTCGACCTGCGCGAGGGGGGCGTCCAGGACGCTGTCGCGGGAGGCGGGGGCAGGGGCCTGGGAGTCGGCGTTGGCGGTCATCGTTCTCCTCGATCAGCAGTGCGAGCCGGGGCGCGCACGAGGTGGGCGACCCGGGGCCCAGGCGTCCGACCCCTCGTCAGCTGCTGCGTCGCTCCCCGGTGGTTCCCCACCCGATCATCCCGCCAGTCGCGACCGACCCAGGGTACCAACGGCCCACGCGGCGTCGTCGCGCCCTTTTCCGACCCGGCCGACGCCGCCGACGCCGCCGCGCCTCAGCCCCCGGTGTGGAGCGTGCCGCCCGGGCCGAGGATGCGCCGCAGGTAGGCGTACGTCAGGTCGCCGAGGGACTCGTCGTGCTCGCCCTCGTACGCGTCGGCGAGGTTGTGCACGGCGTCCCGGGCGGTGAACACCCAGACCTCGGAGGTCTCCGGCGGCAGATACGGCGGGATCGCGAGGAGCAGCTGGGTGCCGATCCCCTTGCCCTGCATGTCCGGCACGACGGCGAGCCGGCCGAGGGTGGCCTTGGTGCCCTCGACCTCGACCCGGATCGAGCCGACCATGCGGTGCCCGACCCAGGCGGCGAGGGTGACGACGTCCGTGCGGTCGAGGTCGGCGGTCAGCTCGTCCAGGGTCTGCGTCAGGGGCGGGATGAACGGGTCACCGTACTCCTGGGCCTCCGCGACGAACGCCGCGCGGCGCAGCGTCAGCAGCTCTCCCGCCTCGTCGGCCTCGACGACCTCGATCCGCACCTCTGACGCGTCCATGCCCGGCTCCATGGGCGACATCGTGGCATCCGCCCCCCGTCGGCCGCGACCGCCCCGCCGCCTGCTGGACCGGCGGTCAGGGCTCGCGGGGGACGTACTCCAGGCCGATGGTGTGAGCGACGGCGTGCAGCTCGGCCTCGAAGTAGGGCTCGACGTCCGTGAACATGAACTCCAGGTGCCCCAGCACCTCGAGCGCGATCACGCTGTACAGGCGCACCCACGCGTGCGCGAAGACCCACACCGCGCCGTCGGGCACGTCGTCCTTCGCGAGCCGGCGCAGGCCGGCGAGCTGCTCGACGACCTCGCCCGGGAGGTGCTCGGCGTCGGGCAGCTCGAACGGCTGCTGCTGCCAGAGGTCGACGAACAGGTCGAGGAAGAGTCGCGCGAAGGCCTGGCTGTGACTGCACTCCTCGGACCACTCGGCGATCTCGTGCCCGGGGAACGCCACGGGCCCGGGACCCTTGGACCGGAACAGCAGCGCGAACTCGGCAGGGTGCTCGACAGCCCAGCCACGGAACGCGCGCACGGCGACGTGCATCCGCTCGGCGAGGTCGGTCCCGGCCGACGCGAGCGCCGCGTCGATGTGCGCGGCCACCTCCGCGACCAGGTCGTGGCACATCTCCTGCGTGATCGCCTCGAGGCTCGGGAAGTACCGGTAGAGCCCGGGGGCGGTCATCCCCATCTCGCGGGCGATGCCGCGCAGGCTCAGCTCGCTCCCGCCGGACGCCACCAGCTGTCGCCGGGCGACCGCCTTGATCTCGGCCTCGGTCGCCGCGCGCTGGCGATCGCGGCGCGACTCCGTCGTCGTCGTCATGACCCCTCCCGGGTGCGCGGGCGTCACCGACATCCGGAACGCCGTTGACACGCGTGAACAGTATGTGCTGCGGTTTACACCGTTAGCAAACGCTGTAAACGCGACCTCACAGTGTTCTCGCCGGTTCGCGACGGCGATCACCCGTCACATCAGGCTACCCGGAGGCGTCCCGTGCTCACGCGACTCGGCCGACTGACCCACACCCGCCGACGCCTCGTCATCGGCACCGCGCTGCTCTTCGCCGTCCTGGCGGCGGTCTTCGGCCCCGCCGTGCAGGACGAGGTGAGCGTCGGCGGCTTCGTCGACCCGGACGCGGAGTCCGCGCGGGCCGCAGCGGCCCTGGAGGCGGCCTTCGGACCGGCGGCCGACGACGTGGTCGCCGTCTGGCGGCACCCGACCCTGGCGGCCGACGACCCCGCCGTCCGCGCCGCCCTCGCCCCGGTGCTCGCCGGCCTGCCCGCGCAGGACGTCGCCCAGGTCGTCCACCCGTGGTCGCCGGGCCTGCCCGACGCCGTGCGCGCGGGCCTCGTCGGCGCCGACGGCCGCACCGTCATGGTGGCCCTGCGGCTCGCCGGAGACGACGACCAGGCGCGGGCCGACTCCTACGAGCGGATCCACGACGACCTCGTGGCGCCCGACCCGTTCACCACGCACCTCGCGGGCGCGCAGCCGGTCTTCACCGAGCTCCAGGAGCGCGCCGAGCGGGACATCGCCCGGGCCGAGACGCTCGCCATGCCCGTCCTGCTCGTGCTGCTCGTCGTGATCTTCGGCAGTCTCACCGCTGCCGCACTGCCCATCGTCATCGGCGTCATCGCCATCGTCGGCAGCATGCTCGTCCTGCGGGCCGTGACGGCGGTCACCGACGTCTCGCCCTTCGCACTCAACGTCGCGACGATCCTCGGCCTGGGCCTGGCCATCGACTACTCGCTGTTCATCGTCAGCCGGTTCCGCGAGGAGATCCACCGGCAGGGCGGCGCGGACGGGGCCGGCACGCCGGACGTCGGTGCCGCCGTTCGGCGGACCGTCGCCACCGCCGGCCGGACCGTCGCGTTCTCCGGCCTCACCGTGGCCATCGCGTTCTGCGGCCTGCTCTTCTTCCCGCAGATGTTCATGCGCTCGATGGGCCTGGGCGGCATCGCCGTCGTGCTCGTGGACGTCGTCCTCGCCCTGACGCTGCTACCGGCCCTGCTCGCCTGGCTGGGCCCGCGCGTCGACGCCGGCCGGCTGCCCCGGGCCCTCACCCGGCCCCTGCAC
>JAEWQZ010000403.1 GCA_023460255.1 Actinomycetes bacterium | reverse complement strand
CGCCCCCCGGTGCGTCGGCCGCGCAGCCGCCCCCGGGCGCGGACGACCTCGACGACGACGTCTCGCTCACCCGACTGCGGCGCCGCACCGACCCGGCGGCGTCGGCGGCGCCGGCGACGTCGGGCCCACCGCGTGCGGTGCTGGTCCTCTGGGACGGCACCCGGCTGACGCTCACGGGGATGGCGCTCGTCGGGCGCAACCCGGCGCGGCACGACGACGAGCCGATGCCCGAGCACCTCGTCCGGGTGCCGGACGACAGGCGGTCGGTCTCGAAGACCCACGTGGCCGTCGGCGTCGACGGGCACGGCGTGTGGGTCCGCGACCGGGGCTCGACCAACGGCACGGTGCTCACGCTGCCGGACGGCCAGCAGATCCTCTGCGCCGCGGAGCACCAGGTGAGGGCCCCGAAGGGCGCCACCGTCTCCTTCGGTGACTACTGGCTGACCGTCGACTGACCGGGCGGGGCCACGACCTCCGGCACAGCGTCGGGACCAGCGTCGGGCACAGCGTCGGGACCAGCGTCGGGCACGACCTCGGGCACGACGTCCGGCGTCGGTGGGCGCCCGGCCCGCAGCCCGTCCACCGTGAAGACGACCAGCGCCGCCCACACGAGGGCGAAGCCGACCCAGCGGATGGCCGGCATCTCCTCGCCGAACACGAGCAGCGCGACGACGAACTGCAGCGTCGGCGCGAGGTACTGGAGCATCCCGACGACGCTGAGCGGGAGCCGGCGGGCGGCGCCGCCGAACAGCAGCAGCGGGACGGCCGTGACCACGCCGAGCCCGACCAGGGCGACGGCGTGCCCGCCGCCACGGGCGAGGGTGAGGTCGCCGTCCGCGGCGAGCACGGCGAGGTAGGCCACGGCCGCCGGGGTCATCGCCGCGGTCTCGACCGTGAGGCTGGGCACCGCGCCGACGGTCCGGCCGACGCGGTTCTTGCCGAGCCCGTAGAGCGCGAACGTCGTGGCGAGCACCAGCGCCACCCACGGCAGACGGCCCATGCCGGCGGTGATCACGACGACGGCGAGACCCCCGAGCGCGAGCGCCACCCACTGCGCGCGGCGCAGGCGCTCGCCGAGCACCACCACGGCCAGGGCGACGGTGACCAGCGGGTTGATGTAGTAGCCGAGCGCGGCGTCGACGGTGTGCCCGCTCAGCACGCCGTAGACGTAGACGAGCCAGTTCGTGGCGATGAGCAGGCCGGCCGCCGCGAGCGTGAGGGCCGTGCGCCGCGACGCGAGGGCCGCCCGCAGGCTCCCGATGCTGCGCGTGGCGGCGAGCAGCAGCAGGCACACCACGAGCGACCACACCACCCGGTGCGCGATGATCTCGACCGGCCCGGCTGGCGCGAGCAGGGGGAAGTACAGCGGCAGGACGCCCCAGAGCAGGTAGGCACCGGTGCCCAGGGCGAGGCCGGTCCGGTCGACGACGGGACGGTTCGGGGGCACGGGCGCGGGCACGGGCCGACCGTAGCGCCGCGTGGCCCCCCGGCGCCCACGGGTTTCCCGCGGCGGGGTGGCCGCCGCCCGCGGCGCCGTCGGGCCCGGGCCCCGCCTAGACTGGGTGCAGATCCGGGCGCCCGACGCGGCGCCGCCAGTCCTCCGGAAGGCATCCCCGCGCCTGTGAGCAGCGACCTGCGTGTGGCAGTGGTCGGTGCCGGCCCCGCCGGCATCTACGCGTCGGACATCCTGGCGAGGTCCGGCCTCGACGTGAGCATCGACCTCTTCGAGCGCCTGCCGGCGCCGTTCGGTCTGGTGCGCTACGGCGTCGCGCCCGACCACCCACGGATCAAGCAGATCATCTCGGCCCTGCACAAGATCCTCGAGCGCGGCGACATCCGACTGCTGTGCAACGTCGACTTCGGTGGCGACGTGACCCTGGAGGAGCTGCGCCGCTTCTACGACGCCGTGATCTTCTCCACCGGGGCGATCAAGGACGCCGCGCTGGCGGTGCCCGGGGTCGGCCTGCCGGGCTCGTTCGGGGCCGCCGACTTCGTGTCCTGGTACGACGGGCACCCTGACGTGCCCCGCGAGTGGCCGCTGGACGCCGAGCAGGTGGCCGTCGTCGGCGCGGGGAACGTCGCGCTGGACGTGGCGCGCATCCTGTCCAAGCACGCGGACGACCTGCTGCCCACCGAGATCCCCGAGCACGTGTACACGGCGCTCAAGGCGAGCCCGGTGACGGACGTGCACGTCTTCGCCCGGCGCGGCCCCGCGCAGGTGAAGTTCAGCCCGCTGGAGCTGCGCGAGCTGGGGCACGTGCCCGACGTCGACGTCGTCGTCCACCCCGAGGACTTCGAGTTCGACGAGGGCTCGATGGCCGCGATCCACTCGTCGAACCAGACCAAGCAGGTCGTCAAGACCCTCACGGACTGGACGCTGCGGGACCCGTCGGAGATGACCGCGTCGCGCCGCATCCACCTGCACTTCCTGCACCGGCCCGTGGCGGTGCTGGGGGAGGACCGCGTGACCGGGCTGCGCACGGAGCGCACGGTGCTCACCGGCGACGGCTCGGTGGCCGGCACCGGGCAGACGTACGACTGGCCCGTGCAGGCGGTCTACCGCGCCGTCGGGTACTTCGGCTCGCCGCTGCCGGGCATCCCGTTCGACGACGTCGCGGGGGTCATCCCGAACCGGGAGGGTCGGGTGCTCGACCCGACGGGGGACCAGGTTCCCGGGGTCTACGCGACGGGCTGGATCAAGCGCGGCCCGGTCGGTCTCATCGGCCACACGAAGTCCGACGCGAGCGAGACGATCCGTCACCTCGTCGAGGACGCGCCCCAGCTCGTCCGGGCTCCGGAACGCGACCCCGACGCCGTCGTGGCGTTCCTCGCCGAGCGTGAGGTGGAGCCCGTCGAGTGGTCCGGCTGGATGCTGCTGGACGCCTGGGAGCGCGAGCTCGGCGCGCCGCACGGTCGTGAGCGGATCAAGGTCGTGCCCCGCGAGGAGATGCTCGCGATCATGCGCCGCCGCGGCTGACTCCGCGCCCCGACCCCGCGCCCTGACCCCGCGCCCCGACCCCGCGCCCTGACCCCGCGCCCTGACCCGCAGAGTGGAACGAAACGACAGCATGTCGTTCCACTCCGGCTCCCGACCGGCCAGGCGGCGGGAACGGCTGCGCGTCCTGCGACGTTTCCCCTGACAGGACGCCCGGCCGTGTGCCGGGCATGCTGGGCACGGGAGGAGGCTTCGTGGGACGTCGGTACTTCAACGGGATCAAGACGGCCGCCCTGTTCGGCGTGCTGTGGGCCGTGATGATCGGGCTCGGCTCGGTCGTCGGCCAGGGCCGGTACATCTGGCTGTTCGCCGGCATCGGTCTCGTCGGGACGGCCTACGGCTACTGGAACTCCGACAAGCTCGCGATCCGCGCCATGCACGCGCGCCCGGTCAGCGAGCTCGAGCAGCCCGCGATGTACCGGATCGTGCGGGAGCTCTCCACGGCGGCGAACCAGCCGATGCCCCGCCTCTTCGTCTCCCCGACGGCGGCGCCCAACGCGTTCGCCACGGGCCGGAACCCGAAGAACGCGGCGGTGTGCTGCACGGAGGGGATCCTCGCGATCCTCGACGAGCGTGAGCTGCGCGGCGTGCTCGGGCACGAGCTCATGCACGTGTACAACCGCGACATCCTCACGTCGTCGGTCGCGGCCGCGTTCGCCGGCATGATCACCTCGGTCGCGCAGTTCCTGATGTTCTTCGGCGGTGGCGACGACCGGCGCGGGGGCGGGAACCCGCTCGCCATGCTGGCCATGGTCTTCCTGGCGCCGGTCGCGGCGGTGCTCATCCAGCTCGCCATCAGCCGGACGCGCGAGTACGACGCGGACGAGGACGGCGCGCGCCTGACGGGCGACCCGATGGCGCTCGCGTCCGCCCTGGCCAAGCTCGAGCGCGGGACGCAGCGGGCACCCCTGCCGCCGAACCGCGACCTGGTCGACGTCTCGCACCTGATGATCGCCAACCCGTTCCGTGCCGGTGGGATGTCGTCGCTGTTCGCGACCCACCCGCCGATGACCGAGCGGATCCGGCGGCTGCAGCAGATGGCTGACCAGCAGGGCG
>JAEWQZ010000402.1 GCA_023460255.1 Actinomycetes bacterium | reverse complement strand
CGGGGGCGGCAGCGGCGGCAGCCCGAACAGCACGCGCAGCCGGTTGCGGAGCAGCCAGAGCCTCATCGCGGCCTCACCGGAGGGTCCCGGGCCGACGGTGCGCCCGCCGGGCGACCAGCTGGAGCCGCTCGGTGGTGGCCGCGACGTCGGCCCAGTGCACCAGCTCCACGCCCGCGGCCGTGAGCGCGGCGAGGCGGTCCCGGCGCTCGAGCACGACCAGCCGGTAGGCGAGCCAGTGCCGGGCGTCGAGGCGACCGGTCCGCACGCGCGGCATGACGTCGACGGCGATCACGGCCTGCCCCGACCGCCGCCACGCCCGCGCCATGTCCGCCGCCTCCGGGTCGAGGAACGTCGAGAACACGTAGACGAGCGACGCCGTCGGGAGCCTGGGCGGGCGCACCCGGCGCGGGGGGTCGCCCTCCGGGGCGACCATCGCGAGCTGCTGGACGACCCGGTCCAGCTGGCGTCGCCCCGTGCCCGGCCGCAGGGTGCGCCGCCGGACGCCGAGGTCCTCCACGGCCACCCGGTCGCCGACGGCGAGGTACCCCTCCGCGACGCTCACCGCCGCCTGCCGCGCGATGTCGAGGCTCGTCGCGTCGTCGGGCCGGATGGGCTGCATCCCGCTCCAGGTGACGGGGTCGGGCCCGACCTCGTCCCGCGAGTCCACGACCAGCGCGACGAGCGCCTCGCCGAGCGCCATCGTCCGTCGCACGAAGAGCTGCTCCAGCCCCGGCGAGCGCCGCGCGGTGACCTTCCAGTCGACCTGCCGGGTGGAGTCCCCGGGTACGAAGGGGTGCACGTCGCGCAGACCCCCGCCCTGGCCGGGCCGCTGCGAGTCGTGCTGACCCGTGAGTCCGCGCAGGCGGGCGGGCAGCGGCAGCGCCGGCATCCCGCGACCGCGCGGCAGGACCGTGACGAGCTCGGCCGGTGACTGCCCGACCGGCCCGGCCAGCATGCCGACGCCGCCGAGGCCCTGGTGCTCGAGGGTGAACAGCCGCTGCGGCCCCGTGCGCACCGAGCGGGCCGACAGCTCGAGGTCACGGGTGCCCGGCACCGCCACGAGCGCCTCCATGGTGCCGTGCTCGGGCCGCGTCACCCGCAGACGCACGGCCGTGCAGCCCGGCGGGACGGTGAGCCGGTACCTGTGGCTCAGCTCCCCGACCACCGGCTCCGGGACCGGAGCGGGGTCCACCCAGACCTCGCCACGCGGCCGCGCCCACACCGCCCACGCGGCCGTCAGCGCCGGTGCGAGCCCGAGGAGCGCGACGTCGGGCCGGCCGAGGAGCGCCCCGACGGCGAGCAGCAGCAGCCCCGCCCCCGCCGTCCAGACGAGGGCCGCGCCCGGCGACCACTGCACGCCCGGGCCGGGACCCGGGGCGTCCTCGGGCAGGCTCATCGGCTCATCCCGCGGGCACGGCTCATCCGACGGGCACCGTGCTCGGCGTCGGGACGCGCTTGAGGACCTCCGCGACGACGTCGTCCGCGACGACGCCCGCCGCCCACGTCGCCGGGGTGAGGGTGATCCGGTGGGCGAGGGCCGCGACGCCGACCGCCTTGACGTCCTCGGGCGCGACGAACCGGCGGCCGGAGATCACCGCGAGGGCCCGCGCGACGAGCATCAGGGCCTGCGAGCCGCGCGGGGACGCGCCGATCTCGACGGACTCGTGCCTGCGGGTCGCCGCGGCGAGGTCGACGCAGTACCGCACGACGTCGGGGTGCACGGCCACCGCCTCGACCCCCGCCTGCATCGCCAGCAGCGTGCGCGCGTCGACGACGCGGGTGACCGGCGCCTCCTCCCGACGCCGCGCCAGCCGGCGCGAGAGCACGTCCACCTCGGCGTCGTGGTTGGGGTAGCCGACACCGATCCGCACCATGAACCTGTCGAGCTGCGCCTCGGGGAGGGGATAGGTGCCCTCGTACTCGACGGGGTTCGAGGTCGCCACGACGTGGAACGGGCGGGCCATCGGGTAGGTGGTGCCGTCCACGGTGACCTGACGCTCCGCCATCGCCTCGAGCAGGGCGGACTGCGTCTTGGGGGCCGTCCGGTTGATCTCGTCGGCGAGGAGCAGGCCGGCGAACACCGGGCCGGGACGGAAGCGGAAGGACGCCGACTGGGGGTCCCACACGGCGGAGCCGGTGATGTCGCTCGGCAGCAGGTCCGGCGTGCACTGCACCCGCCGGAACTCCAGGCCGAGCGCGGTGGCCAGGCTGCGCGCGGCGAGGGTCTTGCCCAGCCCGGGCACGTCCTCGAACAGCACGTGGCCGCCGGCGAGGATCGCGGCCAGGGCGATCCGGAGCGGCTCGTCCATGCCGACGACGGCGGTGCCGACCTCCTCCAGCACCGCCGACGCGTGCCGGGCGACCTCGGCCGGCGTCGGGGTCGCCTCGGGGACGGGCGGGGTGGGCGGGGTGGGCGGCGTCTGCGGCGTGGGCGGGGTGGCTGTCACGACTGGCCTCTCGTAGGTGGTGCTGGCGGTTCGAGGCGCTCGACGACCTCGACGCAGTGGGCGACGTCCGACAACGACGGCATCGTGCCGCCGGGGGTGGTGAGGATGAGCCAGGCGCGCTCGCCGAGCGCCTCCCGGGCCGCGCGGCGGACGTCGTCGCCGACCAGCGGGGAGGTGCGGCTGGTGGCCCCGAGACCGCCGGGCACGACGATGCCGCGCAGGGCCAGGCGCCGGGTCGCGTCGGCGCGCAGGCGCCGCACGGCGAACTCGCTCACCCGCCCCTCACGACCGATGAACGACCAGGTCAGCGCGGTCACGTCACGGCGCGTGCCCGCCAGGTCGACGCGCCGTTCGCGGGGCCACGGGTCGGGCTCGGCGGCGCCCGCGGCGATGCTCACGGCGACGATCACCGCAGCGACCAGCCCGACGAGCAGCGCGTCGCCCCACAGCAGCCCGACGAGCGCCGCGGCCACCGTGACGATCGCGGCGACCAGGGCGGCCTGCCACCGGCGCCAGAAGCTCACGGGCCGCTCCCCTCGTCCGGCTCCTCCTCGTGGGCGAGCTCGATCTCGTCCAGCTCGCCGTCCTCGGGGTGGCCCAGCCCGTCCGCGAGGCGGCGCAGCGCGGTCACCGCCGTGGCGACGTCGGCCGCCGCCATCCGCTCCCCGCCGAAGCGCGCGCGCAGGTACAGGTCGAGGAGCGTGCGCGTGGCCGCCGGGTCGACGGGCGTCCGGTCGAGCACGGCGACGGTGAACTCGGTCGCGGTCTGCGCCTGGTCGCGTGGCACACCCGACCGGGCCGCCGCCTGCTCGAGGTGCACCCACGCGGCGATCACCGCGTCCGACGCCGGCACACGCCGCCGCACGAGCAGGTCGGCGCCGCTGACGCCCTCGAGGAGTGTCGGCAGGTCGGGCTGGCGGACCCCCGGGCCGCTGAGCATCCCGCCGGGGTCCAGCCCGGCGTCGTCGGGCGCCTCGGGCGGGAGCTGCACCGGGTGGCGCCGCACCCACCGGGCGACGAGGAAGACCACCCAGCCGAGCACGACGGCGAGCAGCACGAGCCCCAGCCAGGTCAGGTCCCAGGGCTCGACGTCGAGGTAGTCGGCCTGCCGGAGCTGGAGCTCGGGGGCCGGCGGCTGGACGGGCATCGGCACCGGGGTGGGCGGCGTCCACGGCAGCAGCGACTCGCTGCGGGTGGGCGGGTCCCACGGGCCGGCGAGGGCCGCGGCGAGCACGGCGACCAGCGCCAGCC
>JAEWQZ010000401.1 GCA_023460255.1 Actinomycetes bacterium | reverse complement strand
CTGGCCCGGTCCTTCGGCGTCTCTCCGCTCGTCGTGGGGCTCACCGTGGTCGCGTTCGCGACGTCCACCCCCGAGCTCGCGGTGACGCTCCAGGCGACCCTCGACGGCAACCCGGGCCTGGCCGTCGGCAACGTCATCGGCTCGAACACCGCCAACATCCTCCTGGTCCTCGGGCTGGCCGGGGTGATCACCCCGCTCGCCGTGCAGCTGCCGGTGATCCGCCGCGACGTCCCGGTGCTGGTCGCCCTCTCGGGGCTCATGGTGGCGCTCGGCGTGGGCGGCGTCGTCGACCGCGTCGAGGGCGCTGCCCTCCTCGCGCTCCTCCTGGCGTACTCGGTCTGGGCGGTGGTCCGTGGACGACAGACCGGGGCCGCGAGCACGCCCGGCGACGCCCCGGTCCCGGCGCCGGGCGCGGCGCCCGGGCCACGGGTCCCGGTCGCGCTCGCGCTGGTGGCCGTCGGGGTGGGCCTGCTCGTCCTGGGCGCCCGCCTGCTCGTCGACGGGGCGACCGAGATCGCCGGGGCGCTCGGGATGAGCGACCTGGTCATCGGCCTGACGGTCGTCGCCGTCGGCACGTCGCTGCCCGAGCTGGCGACGTCGGTGATCGCCGCCGTGCGGGGCGACGTCCAGATGGCCGTCGGCAACGCGGTGGGCAGCTGCATCTTCAACATCGGCGCCGTCCTGGGCCTCACCGCCGTCATCGCCCCCGACGGCGTGCCGATCGCCTCGAGCGCGCTCCGGTTCGACGCGCCCGTCATGGTGGCGGTCGCCCTGGCGCTCCTGCCTGTGGCCTTCACCGGGATGCGGATCGCGCGGTGGGAGGCCGCCCTCTTCGTGGTGCTCTACGCCGCGTACGTGACGTACCTGCTGCTGGACTCCACGGGCCACTCCGCGCTGCCGCAGTACAGCGCGGTCATGCTGGCGTTCGTCCTGCCGCTCGTGGCCCTGACCCTGGTGGTCCTGGCCACCTACGAGCTGGGCGTGCTGCGGGGGCGGCGGGAGGCCGCGCGAGCCCCCTGACCCGGCCGGACGTCAGACCCCCGCGGCACCCGGGCGCAGGAGGAGCACACCCTCGCTGAGCACGAGCCGGCCGACGTCGTCGACGTCGGCGCCCGCGGCCGCAAGCGCCACCCGCGCCTCGTCGAGCTCCGTCGGGGTCACCGCGAGCCGGTCGGTGAGGGCGGCGTCGAACTCCTGGTGCGCGCCCTGCATGTGCAGGTCGTAGCCCCGGTACCCGTGGAAGGCGATGACCGCACCCGCCTCCCGCGCGGCCCAGGAACGGTCGCCGAGGGCCAGGTAGGCGCGCATCCGCATCACCGCCAGCCGTCCGACGAGCGCCCCGACGGCGGCGACCGAGGAGCGCGGGCGCTCGGCGTCGTCACCGCGGGCGCAGAGCTCGAGGACGCCGCGCGCGTCCGCCGCCGAGGCATCCAGGAACGCGGCCACCGCCCGCGAGGCCTGGGTGGCCCAGCCGAAGTCGTCCCGCCAGCCGGGTGGCACGTGCGCGAGCCGGCGGCCCTCCTCGTGTGCGCCGCCGAGCCACACGACGAGCCCCAGCACCGGCGGCGCCGACGGGGGCAGGTCGGGGCGCCCGGCGAGGTGGGTGGCCAGCGGCACGGCCCGCTCGTCGGCCCCCTCCACGGACATCCGGACGACGCAGCGCAGCAGCGCGTCGGTCGGGCATGCCTCTGGCCGGCGGAGGAGGCGTGCGGCCAGCTCCGTCCGGTGCTCCGCGGACAGCTCCGGCCGGTAGGCGTCGGCCAGCAGCGCCGCCGCCTCCGGGGCGCCGGACGCCAGATGACGTCGTACGAGGGCGTCGAAGGCGCCGTCGCCCAGCAGGTGGAGTGCCGCGGGCAGGAGACGCCGGTCCAGGCCGCAGCGGTCCTCCCCGACGTCCGCGGCGAGCGCGAGCCGGAGCATCTCGGGGGTGCACCAGGCCGCAGGGAGCGCCGCGAGGAGCCCGACGGCGGTGCGGGCGGCTCCCGCGAGGGCCTCCCCCACACGCTCGGTCAGGTCCGCGCGCAGGGTGCCGCCCACCTCGGCCCAGGCAGTCGGGCGCCCGTCCACCTCACCTGCGGCCCGCCGGGCGAGCCACGCGAGCTCGCCGACGAGCGGTTCGCTGAGGGGATCACGGGCGACGAGCCCGCGGACCACGCCCGCCGCGTCGGGGTCTCCGCGCTCCAGCGCCTGCTGCAGCATCTGGATCACCTCGGCCCAGACCTCGGCCTCGGGAACGAGGCCCTCCACCAGCGCCACCCGGCGTGCGATCCGGCCGGCGAGCCCGTCACCCCGCGGCATGCCGGACGTACTGCCACGCGAGCAGGCCCTCGGACCGGTGCCGGGCGACCGCGTCGTCGTCGGTCAGCACGAGCACCGCGCCGCCCGGCGGATCGACGGCCGTGAGCCGGCTGTCCAGGGCACGGGTGGTCCCGACGTCGAGCGCGATGCGCGCGCGGTCCTGCTCGACGGGCATCCGCGCGGGGTCCACGGGCGGGACCTCGAGTGCACGGGCGAGCATGTCCTCCGTCCGTGCCGCCGCCAGGTCGAACAGGTCGGTAGCCCAGCTCGTCGCCGGTGGGCCTGCACGGAACGGCTGGGCGGTCGACGAGCGTCCGCCGTCACGGTCGACGACGGAGACCAGCAGGGCCTCGGTGACCCACCCGGAGGCGACGGCGTCGTCGTCGTCCGCCAGGGCGGCCGCAGCCTCCCCCGCCGCCCACGGCCGACCCGTCCTGGGGTTCGCAGGCACGGTGGGCAGCACGCCCACCAGGGCCAGCGCCAGCGCGTCCGCCCCGAAGCCGCCGACGACCTGGCCGGCCACGCTCCAGAGCGTCGCGGGGTCCGCGTGGGTCGCGGCCGCGACGACCCGCCCCTGCCGCACCGCCAGGAGCGTCGGCGTGAAGTCCTCGCCGGCGCCCTCGAGGAGGCTGCGGGCAGCCGAGCGCACCTGCGCGACGACGTCGAGCACGGTTCCCCTTCCCGTCGGCGGCGGTCCCGCGTCCCGGTGGCGCGCCGGTGCGCACCCGGCGTCGAACGGGCCCATGAACGAGACGACGCGGGGCATCTGCCTGCGATGCACCGCGTCGTCCGACCGGTGGAGCTGAGGGGACTCGAACCCCTGACCCCCTGCATGCCATGCAGGTGCGCTACCAGCTGCGCCACAGCCCCGGTGCCCCGGAGGGCCCTCGAAGTGTACGCGACGGTGGCTCTCCCGATCCAATCCCACGGCGCCGAACCCCGCTGGGGTCGGGCATCGGGACAGGGGCTCAGGCGCGCATCGCGTCGGCTGCCGACGACGGCAGCCCCTCGGCGGGGACGCCCGCGTTCCAGTCCGCGACGCTGACGCTCGGCCCGAGGTTGTGCGACTCGAGCCGCCACGCCGGCACGGCCTGCCCGCGGCTCGCGCGGAGCACCGTCCAGTGGGCGTTGTGCAGCCCGACGAGGCCCCGCCACGCCACGGCGTCGAGCCCGAGCAAGGCGGTCAGGCCCAGGGAGATCGCCGCGCCGTGCGAGACCACGACGAGCGTGTCAGAGGCCGTCATGGCCCCCGCGTGGGCCGTCACCGCGTCGGAGACGCGCTCGGCGACCGTCGCCCGGGACTCCGCGCCCGTGCGCTGCGGGTCGCCGCCGCCCTGCCAGACGGCGTACTCGGCCGGCCAGCGCTCGGCCACCTCCTCCGCGGCGAGCCCCTCCCAGTCGCCGAACGACCGCTCGCGCAGGCGTGCGTCGACCTCGACCTCGAGCCCGACGAGGTCGGCGAGAGCCCGGCCGGTCGCGATCGCCCGGCCCAGCGTGGAGGCGACGACCCGGCTCGGCGAGTGCCGCCGCCACAGGTCCAGGGCGGCCTGCTCGACCTGCCAGGACCCGACGTCGTCCAGCGGGATGTCGATGCTGCCCTGCAGGCGACCGCCGGCGTTGTACGCCGTCCGCCCGTGCCGCCACAGGATGACGGTGCCTGCGGTCACGCGGTCCGCCCGTCGGCGCCGTCGTCCTGCATTCCGTCGCCGCTGACCACGTCGGCCGGGAGCTCGACGACGGGGCAGTCTGACCAGAGGCGCTCGAGCGCGTAGTACACGCGGTCCTCCGCGTGCTGCACGTGCACGACGATCTCGACGAAGTCGAGCAGCACCCACCGCGCCTGCCGCACCCCCTCGCGCCGCACCGGCTTCGCGCCCAGCGCGTGCAGGGCCTCCTCGACCGCGTCGACGATGGCGCCGACCTGGCGCTCGTTCGTCGCGGACGCGATGAGGAACACGTCGGTGAGCACCAGGCGCTCGCTCACGTCGAGCGCGATGATCTCCTGCGCCTTGCGGTCGGACGCGGCACGTGCGGCCGCGACGGCGAGCTCCAGCGCGCGCTCGGACGCCACTAGGCCGCCGCCCCGGTGGCGGCCCCGGTCGCCGCCCACGCCTGAGCGACGACGTCGGCCACCAGGCCGGCGCCCTGCGTGGCCCCGGGCCCGGTGTCCTTGAGCAGCACCATGAAGATCAGCATCCCGAGGACGAACGCCACGACGATGAGCACGATCATGTGCAGCCACGTGTAGGGGTGGCGCGGGAGCTCGGCGAGCTCATCCTCGGGCTCCGCCTCGTCGGGCTCGGACGCCGTCGCGGTCGAGGCGGTCGCCGCGGGTGCGACCGGTGACGGGGCCGCGGGCGACCACCCACCCGCCGTCGGCGAGATCGACCCCCAGCGCGGGACAGACGGCGCCTCCGCCTCCGCCGCTGCGGCGACGGAGCGTCGCGTGGGCGCCCCGGCGAGGACGGGCTCCCCACCGTGGACGTCACCGTTGTGGCCGGCCGGGGTGACGACGCCGAGCGAGCCGCCCACCTCGGGGACGGCGTCCGTGCGGACGAACGCCGGGATCACGGCGGGCCCGCCGTCCTCGCGACCGTCGACGCGCGCCTCGTCGCGCACCGAGCCGAAGCTCACCGGGCCGAAGGCCGGGATGCCGGACGGCGAGGGGGCGGGTGCCGGGACCGCGGGAGCGTCCGTCTCGGGTCGCCAGACGGGCGCGGACGGGGCGGAGGTGCGCGGCTGGTACG
>JAEWQZ010000400.1 GCA_023460255.1 Actinomycetes bacterium | reverse complement strand
GACGCGGGATGTGGCGCGCACGGCGCGCGCGACCATCGCCGCCGTCCGGCCGGACGCGGTGCTGGTCGGCGAGCACTTCCACGACGCGACGGCCGACCTGGCGGGCGACGGCTGGCACGGGGTGATGAGCTATGCCGCGTTCGCCCGCCCGGTGTGGTCGTGGCTCGGGCCCGCCGAGCAGCCCGACCCGGAGCTGGGCCTGCTCGTGCCGCGCCGGCCGGGCGGAGCGATGGTCGCCACGATGGCCGACTTCGCCTCGCGCGTGCCCTGGACCGTCACGACCCAGCAGTGGAACCTCCTGGGCTCCCACGACACCGCGCGCATCCGCACGCGCCTGGGGGACCCGGCGCTGGTCGAGGTCGCCGCGGGCCTGATGGCGACGTACCCGGGCACACCGATGGTGTTCGCCGGCGACGAGGTCGGCGCGACGGGCGAGACCGGGGAGCACGCCCGCGTGCCGATGCCCTGGGACCGCCCCGACCGCTGGGACGACGGGACGCTCAGCGCCTACCGCGCCCTCCTCGGCCTGCGGCGCCGGTCGGCGGCGCTGCGCGACGGCGGGCTGCGCTGGGCGTTGGTCGCCGACGACGCCGTGGCGTACCTGCGCGAGGTGCCGGGCGAACGCGTGCTGGTCCTCGCCTCGCGCGCGCCCTGGGACGGGGCCGTGCTGCCGCGACACCTCGCCGGCCCGGCGGTCGAGACCTGGTACGGGCCGGACCTGTCCGTCGACGGGGCCGGGCTGCACCTACCCGGGGCGGGACCCGCCGTCGGCGTCTGGCGGGTGGCCTGAGGACGTGGGGAACGGCGGGTGCGCAGGCGCCCGGCGACTAGGGTGACGATCGTGGCACCCGGCACCGGCTACAGCGAGGCGGACCGCGCGCGGCGCGTGCCCGAGGCGCACAAGTCCTCGGCCCGGACGGCGTTCGAGCGCGACCGCGCCCGTGTCGTGCACTCGGCGGCGCTACGGCGGCTGGGTGCGAAGACGCAGGTGCTGGGGCCGTCGAGCGACGACTTCGTGCGGACCCGGCTCACCCACACCCTCGAGGTCGCCCAGGTGGGCCGTGAGCTCGCCAAGGCCCTCGGCTGCGACCCCGACGTCGTGGACGCCGCCTGCCTCGCCCACGACCTCGGGCACCCGCCCTTCGGGCACAACGGCGAACGGGCGCTCGCCGACCTGACGGCGCACATCGGGGGCTTCGAGGGCAACGCGCAGACGCTGCGGCTGCTCACCCGCCTCGAGCCCAAGGTGGCCGACGGCGCCGGTGCCAGCGTCGGCCTGAACCTCACCCGGGCGAGCCTGGACGCCTCGGTGAAGTACCCGTGGCGGGCGCAGGACGCACCCGTCGACGTCGGCGGACAGGACGCCGGACGCTCGGCGAAGTTCGGGGTCTACCCCGACGACCTGGCCGCGTTCGGCTGGCTCCGCGAGGGCGCTCCGGACGGGGTGCGGTGCATCGAGGCGCAGGTCATGGACCTCGCCGACGACGTGGCGTACTCCGTGCACGACGTGGAGGACGCCGTCGTGGGCGGGCGTCTCGACCCGGGGGTCCTGGCCGACGCCGAGGTGCGGGACCGCGTCGTCGCGACGGTGCACACCTGGTACGGCCCCGGCGTGGCGGAGGACGCCCTTCGTGCGGCGATGGCGCGGCTGCCGCGCCGCGGCACGTGGGTCCGCGGGTTCGACGGCTCACGCCCGGCGCTCGCCGCGCTCAAGGACATGACCAGCGAGCTGATCGGGCGGTTCTGCGGCGCGGCCATCGCCGCGACGCGCGAGCGCCACGGTCCCGGGCCGCTGACCCGCTATGCCGCCGGGCTGGTGGTCCCCGAGGAGACGCTCGCCGAGATCGCCGTCCTCAAGGGGCTCGCCGCGGCGTTCGTGATGGCCCCACGCGAGACCGAGCCGCTGCACGCCGGCCAGCGCCGGGTGCTCACCGACCTCGTCGCGGAGCTGTTCGAGCGCCCCGAGGAGCTCGAGGCTCCGTTCGCCGCGGACTGGCGGGCCGCCGGGGACGACGACCGGGCCCGCCTGCGGGTGGTCGTCGACCAGGTGGCGTCACTGACCGACGTGAGCGCCGCCGACTGGCACGTCCGGCTGCTCGGCCCGCGGGTCTGAGCGCCGGTCAGCCGGCGCGCACCTCGAAGGGGGCCCGCAGCAGGTCCGTGTCGCGGGACGACGGCCCGACGAGGAGCTCGAACGCACCTGGCTCCACCACCCGGCGGCCGTGCGCGTCGACGATCGTGCAGTCGGCGACGGGCACCTCCAGGTGCACCTCGACCGACCCGCCGGGTGGCACCGTGGCGTGGGTGAAGCCCTTGAGCTCCTTGTCCGCCCAGCTGGCCGACGTGACGACGTCGCGGACGTAGGCCTGGACCGTCTCGGTGGCGGGCCGTGTCCCGTGGTTCACGAGCGTCACGCGCGCCTCGACGGTGGCAGACGGGTCCAGCACGTCCCGTGCCAGGCGCAGGTCGCGGTAGGTCACGGGGGCGTACGTCAGCCCCTCGCCGAGGACGAACGCGGGGTCCTGGGTGAGGTCGGCGTACCGGTCGCCGTGCTGACCCCGCACCTGGTTGTAGTACGTCGGCTGCTGGCCGACGTGCCGGGCGAACGAGATGGGGAGCCGACCCGACGGCTCCACCAGACCCAGCAGGACCTCGGCGATCGCGCGGCCGCCCAGCATCCCCGGGTTGGCGACCCAGAGCAGCGCCGCGGCGCCGAGCGCGGACGGGGGCAGGACCAGTGGCTTGGATGCCAGGAGCACGACGACCATCGGTGTGCCCGTCGCGGCGAGGGCGTCCAGGAGGGCGACCTGGCCGCCGACGAGCTCGAGGGTCGCTGTCGACCGGGTCTCGCCGACGAGCTCGATCCGGTCGCCGACCACTGCGACGACGACGTCCGCGTCGCGGGCCGCGGCGACCGCCTCCGCGATCTGCGCGGGGTCCGGCTCGCACGGCACGACGAGCGGCGGCCGCCACTGCCCGTCGGGGAGCCGTTCTCCCTCGGGATGGACCCCGACCGTGAGGATGTCCGCGCCCCGGGCGTGCGTGACGGTCCACCCGCCGGGCACATGGTCGCGCAGGCCGTCGAGCACAGTGGTGATCTGCTCGCGGCGGTGGCCCTCGGGCAGCCACGTCACCTGGCCGGAGCTGCCCGCCCAGTCGCCGAGCTGGGTCTGCGCGTCGTCGGCGAGCGGGCCGACGACGGCGACGCGGCGCGCCGGACCGGGCACGTCCGCCCGGCCGTCGTCGTGCGGCGGTGTCCCGGCC
>JAEWQZ010000399.1 GCA_023460255.1 Actinomycetes bacterium | reverse complement strand
CGCCGGGTGCACGCCGTCGGGCGGACGCGGCACGCCCGGGGCGGCGGCCGCCCCCTGCCCGGCCGCCGCCTCACCAGTCATGGACCGTGCCGTCCTTGAGCCGGTTGAACGGCAGGTAGGCGGCCCGGTACGGGAAGCGGCTCGCGGCGTCGTCGTCGTAGGCGACGCCCAGGCCCGGCTCCTCGCCCGGGTGCAGGTAGCCGTCCGCCCACCGGAACGACGTACGGAACACCTCGCGGGTGGTCGCGGAGTGCTGCATGTACTCCTGGATGCCGAAGTTGTGGATCGCCAGGTCCAGGTGCAGCGCGGCGGCCATGCCGACGGGAGAGACGTCCGTCGGCCCGTGCAGCCCCGACTTGATCTGGTACTGCGCGGCGAAGTCCAGGATCCGGCGCAGTCCCGTGATCCCGCCCGCGTGGGTCACCGACGAGCGCACGTAGTCGATGAGCTGCTCGCGGATCAGCGTCTGGTAGTCCCAGACCGTGTTGAACACCTCGCCGATGGCCAGCGGCGTCGTCGTGTGCGCCCGCACCAGGCGCAGCGCCTCCTGGTTCTCCGCCGGCGTGCAGTCCTCGAGCCAGAACAGGTCGTAGGGCTCCAGGGCCTTGCCGAGCCGCGCGGCCTGGATCGGTGTGAGCCGGTGGTGCGCGTCGTGCAGCAGCGGCAGCGCCGGTCCGAACTCGTTACGCACCGCGTCGAAGACGCCGGGGATGTGGCGCAGGTACGCGGCGGAGTCCCAGTCCTCCTCGGCGGGCAGCGGCGCGCGCTGGGCGGGCTCGTAGTCGTAGCGGCCCGACGTCGAGGGCTGCGCCGCGACCCCGTAGACCTTGTCGATGCCCGGCACCGAGGTCTGCACCCGGATCGAGCGGAACCCTTCGGCCATCTGCGCGCGGACGGAGTCGAGCAGCTCCGGCACGTCCCGGCCCGACGCGTGGCCGTACGCCATGATCCCGGTGCGCGACGCGCCCCCGAGGAGCTGGTACAGGGGCATCCCGGCGAGCCGGGCCTTGATGTCCCACAGAGCCATGTCGACGGCGGCGATCGCGCTCATCGTGACGGGCCCGCGCCGCCAGTACGCCCCGCGGTAGAGGAACTGCCAGGTGTCCTCGATCCGGTGCGCGTCCCGCCCGGCCAGCAGGGGGACGACGTGGTCGGTGAGGTAGCTCGCGACGGCCAGCTCGCGCCCGTTGAGGGTCGCGTCGCCCAGGCCGACGACGCCGTCCTCGGTCACCACCCGGAGCGTCACGAAGTTGCGCCCCGGGCTCGTGACCAGGACCTCCGCCGAGCGGATCCGGGCGCTCACAGTGCGGCCGGGTGGTCGGCGCCCGTGGGCGCGGTGCGGCGGGCCGGCGCCGCGGGTCCCGTCGAGCCGCGCACGACGAGCGAGACGGGCATCCGGTTCTGGCCGCGGACGGCGTCGGGCACCGACTCGGGCGAGAGCAGCAGGTCGACGGCGATCCGGCCGAGCAGGTGCAGCGACACCTGCACGGTGGTCAGCGCCGGCGAGACGTACGTGGCGGCCGGGACGTCGTCGAAGCCGACCACGCAGACCTGCTCGGGGACGAGCGTGCCGCGCTGGCGCAGGCGGTCGAGGATGCCCACCGCCATCAGGTCGTTGTGCGCGACGACGGCGGAGACCCCGCTCGCGGCGACGAGGTCGGCCGCGGCCACGCCGCCCGGGAAGGTGGTCGGGAAGTGCCCGAGGTGCACGAGCTCCAGGCCGAGGTCGTGCGCGGTGACCTCCATGGCCGTCTTGCGCTCGCGCTCCGACCAGCTGCCCTGCTTGCCGCCCGCGTACGCGATGCGGCGGTGGCCGAGAGCGTGCAGGTGCCGCACCGCCTGCCGGATCCCGCCGGCGTTGTCGACCATCACCGACGGGACGCCCCGCACCTCCCGGTTGACCAGCACGTACGGCGGGTCGATGACGAGCGAGGTCAGCGCCTGGTCGGACATCCGCGGCGAGCAGAGCACGATCGCGTCCACCTGGGGCGCCATCTGGTGCACGAGCTCGAGCTCCAGGTGCGGGTCCTCGTCGGAGTCGGCGACGAGCAGCGACAGCCCGGCGATGCGTGCGCGGTGCTGGATCCCCTTGACGACCCCGGAGAAGTACGGGTTGTGCAGGTCGGGGACCACGAGGCCGAGGCGGCGCGGCACGGGGATCGGGTTGACCCGCTTGTAGCCCAGCTCGGCGGCGGCCCGCTCGACGCGGGACCGGCGGGCCGGGGTCACGCGGCCCGGGTGCGAGAGCGCACGGGACGCCGTGGCGGGGGAGACGCCGGCGGCCTGCGCGACGTCGCGGAGCGTGGCCACTGTCGACCTCCTGGGTGGTGTGCGGGACGACGCCCGGCGGTGTGCCACGTACATGAAATGCGTGCGAATGTGATCTCACCACGTTTCACGACGGCTGCACAACAGGTGCCGCGAGATCATGGCGCCGAGCGCCGGTTCCCGGCAGGATGGCTGAGGCGCCACGTCGCTTCAGGGCGAGACGGCGGGATGAAACAGTTTCATGGAGGTGGGATGGGCGCGCTCGAGATGATCGCCGACGTGCGGCTGGTGCCCGTCGTCGTGCTGGACGACGCCGCCGATGCCGCGGGCCTCGGCGAGGCGCTCGTCGCGGGCGGGCTGCCGGTCGCCGAGGTGACCTTCCGCACGGCGGCGGCGCCCGACGCGATCCGGGTCCTGGCCGACCGTGGCGACCTGCTCGTCGGTGCCGGAACCGTGCTGACCCCTGCGCAGGTGGACCAGGCGGTGGCGGCCGGCGCGACGTTCGTCGTCTCGCCCGGGCTGAGCCGCGCCGTCGTCGAGCGGTGCCGCGAGCACGGCGTCCTGCCGCTGCCCGGCGCGGTCACGGCCACCGAGGTGCAGGCGGCTCTCGAGCTGGGCGTCACCACCGTGAAGTTCTTCCCGGCCGGGACGTCGGGCGGGCCCGCGGCCATCGCCGCGCTGGCGGCGCCCTTCGCGGGCGTCACCTTCGTGCCCACCGGCGGCGTCGGGCCCGACGACCTGCCGGACTACCTGGACGCGCCCGCCGTCGTCGCCGTCGGGGGGTCGTGGATGGTCCCGCGGGACCGCATCGCGGCGGGGGACCTGGACGAGGTGCGCCGACGCGCGGCAGCCGCCGTCGCGTCCGCGAGGAGGGCGTGATGACGGTGGACTCCCTGAACCTGCGGCCGGCCGACACGTGCCGGTACGACGCGGTGGCGCTGGGCGAGGTGATGCTGCGGCTCGACCCCGGGGAGGGCCGCATCCGCACCGCCCGCCAGTTCCGCGTCTGGGAGGGCGGGGGCGAGTACAACGTCGTGCGCGGCCTGCGCCGGGCCTTCGGGCTGCGCACCGCCGTCGTGACGGCGCTGGCGGACAACGAGGTGGGACGCCTCGTGGAGGACCTCGTCCTGGCCGGCGGGGTCGACACCTCGTGGATCACGTGGGTGCCCTACGACGGCACGGGCCGGTCGGTCCGCAACGGCCTGAACTTCACCGAGCGCGGCTTCGGGGTGCGCGGTGCCGTCGGCGTCTCCGACCGTGGCCACACCGCCGTGTCGCGGCTGCGGGCCGCCGACGTCGACTGGGACCGCCTCTTCGGTGAGCAGGGCGTGCGCTGGTTGCACACGGGAGGCATCTTCGCCGCGCTGTCGGAGACGAGCGCCGAGACGGCGATCCGCGCGGTCACCGCCGCCCAGCGGCACGGCACCGTGGTGTCCTACGACCTCAACTACCGGCCGAGCCTGTGGCGCAGCATCGGCGGCCCGGCGAAGGCCCAGCAGGTCAACCGCGCCATCGCCGAGCACGTGGACGTCATGATCGGCAACGAGGAGGACTTCACGGCTGCCCTCGGGTTCGAGGTGGGCGTCGACGCCGACCTCACGGACCTGGACGTGGAGAAGTTCGCCGGCATGGTGGACCGCGTCGCGGCCGCCTACCCGAACCTGCACGTCATCGCGACGACCCTGCGCGCCGTGCACACCGCCACCGTCAACGACTGGGGCGCCATCGCGTGGTCGCGGGAGACCGGCGTCGTGCGCGCGACGCAGCGGGACCGGCTGGAGGTCCTGGACCGGGTGGGCGGCGGCGACTCCTTCGCGTCCGGCCTGGTCTACGGGCTGCTCGACGGCGAGCCGCTGACGACGGCGCTCGAGTACGGCGCCGCGCACGGCGCGCTCGCGATGACGACACCCGGGGACACCTCGATGGCGACGAAGGCCGAGGTGCTGCGGCTCGCGGCCGGCGGCGGCGCCAGAGTCGACAGGTAGTCGACAGGTAGCCGACGGGTCCCAGGTCGCGTGCAGGACGCCGTCCCAGGGCCGGACGGGACGCTCGTCCGTGGGGCGGGCCCGTCCCGTCAGGTACCGTCCTCCCCGTGACACGGGGCGCTGCGGCCGCCGGCTCGCAGTTGCCCCCCGTAGCGACCGGTGGGGCCGACGAGATGACGGGGGCGGGTCCGACGGCTGCCTCGACGCCTGCCTCGCCGGCCGGCCTGTCGGCCGCGTCGACGTCGACCTCCGTCCCTCCTGCGGGCGGCGGCTTCCGCCCGGAGCTGCACGGGATCCGCGGGCTCGCGCTGACTCTCGTCGTCGTCTTCCACGTGCTCGGCAACGGCCGGATCTCCGGCGGCATCGACGTCTTCCTCGCGATCACCGGGTTCCTCGTCACGGGCTCGCTGCTGCGCCGCGCCGTCGCCGGCGGGGGACGCATCCGCCTGCGCGCGCACTACGGGCGGATCGCGCAGCGCCTCCTGCCGCCGCTCCTGCTGGTCGCCGTCGCCGTGGCCGTCGGCGGGGTGCTGCTGCTGCCGAGCTCGCGCTGGGAGTCCGTCGCGCGCGAGCTGCTCGCGTCGGTCCTGTACTACGAGAACTGGGAGCTCATCGCCTCCCAGCTCTCCTACGAGGCGGCCGGCCCGGCGACCAGCCCGCTCCAGCACATCTGGTCGCTGTCGATCCAGGGCCAGATGCACCTGGTCTGGCCGTTCGTCGTCATGGCGGCGGTGCTCGTGGCCC